>JBFHIO010000021.1:0-11827 GCA_041596435.1 Desulforhopalus sp.
GCCTTCAGTAAAACCCTGAAAAGCGATGACCTCTCCCTGCAGCAAAAAGCCTATTTTAACCGGGGAAATGCGCTCTACAGTAAAGGGGTGGAACTCGTGCAGAAACAACCCGATGAGGCAATAAACGAGTGGCAGCAGGCCGTAGATTCGTTTCAGGCAGCAGTGAACCTCAACCCAAAAGATACCGCTGCGCAGGAAAATCTGCACTCTGTACAGAAAGAACTCAAAAAACTGAAAAAGCAGCAGGAAAAACAAAAGCAGGATCAACAGCAGAAAAAACAGGATAAAAACAAAAAAAAGAATAATCCTCAACAGCAACAACAAAAATCTGCTGGCAGTAACAGCCAAAAGAAATCAGATGAAAAAGAGCAGAATAACGTAAAATCAAAGAGTAACAATCAGACATTAAAAGGTCAAAAAGGGTCAAAAGACCAGAAAAGCTTAAAAGGCGAGAAAGAAGAAAAAAGGCAAAAAGAGAGTAAAGGCAAAATGCAGGACAACCAGTCTGGTAAAGCTCAGTCTCAACCAGAAAAATCACCGGGTATCGACAGCGTTCAGCAAAACAAAAAAGAACAGCAGATACAGTCGGTCGAAAAAAGCAACCCGCAGCCTGCAGAGACCGGAGGTGTGAGTAAAACTGGAGGAGATCAGAAAAACCCTGGATCCGCAGCCCCCTCCTCCGGTGATCAGTCCGCCGCTCTCGCCGCTGCACAGCAGGCACAGGCTGCTTCCTCCGAAGCAAAAAAACGTCGCGCGGCTGGTAAAATGACCAATAAAGAGGCACTGCGCATGCTCAACACAATGAAGGGAGAGTCCGACTCACTCCGCTTTATTCCGGCACCGCCTGCCGATAAACCTGAAATCCAAAAGAACTGGTAACCACAAAGCCCCCTAAACCGTTTTAGATTGAAGAGAGAACCATGAAAACCCTATTTAGAAAGAACCTTGTACTCTCATTTCTGCTCGCCCTGCTTCTCGTGTCGGGTGCGGTTTCCACCGTGCTCGCCGCACCGGTGATCACCGCCTCGCTGAATACCGACAAGCTGCCCCTTAATCAGGCGGGGCAGCTCACGGTAATTATCACCAGTAAAGAGGGCAAACTGAAAATGCCGGAGGTTAAAGGATTACGCTTTAATCTTTTTTCGAAAAAGGTGAAGAGCTCTTCCATAATTTCCAACATTTCTGGAAACAAAAAAAATATCTCCACCAGCTTCATTTTCCGGGTCGCCGCCGAAGAAGAGGGAAAATATACCATCCCCCCCATCCGCCTCATCACTACGGACAAGAACTATGCCTCCACACCAGTTACATTTGAAGTAGTTGCCCCGGTAAAGGCAGCAAAAAATACGGGAAATATTGGGGGAACAACCATCCAGTTGCCAAGCATCCAGTTGCCAGGCATGCCGTTCAGTCAGGGAATAATTGGTCAATCTGCCCCGCAGCAGGTGAAATCAGGAAAAACGATGCAGGAGTCTGACATCGCGTTCTTCACCATAAAGACGAAACAAAATATCTACGAAGGTGAAAACGTACCGGTGGAGATAAAACTATGTCTTAACCCCGAAATTCATTTCCTGGATCTCAGTATGCCCAGGATAGCCGCGGAAGACCTCTCCATTCCTCCCCTTGATGGAAAAGGGGTAAAAGAGGACAACGAGGAGATTAATGGCAAGATCTGGCACACTCTGACCTGGCAGACCACACTCTCCGGTATAAAGCCAGGCAAACATCAGCTTGATATAACAGGGCAGGTAACTGTCCGGATGCCAGCCACATCCAAAGCCTCTTCCGGTCAACAACAGCGAAGTCATAGAGACATCTTCAATGCAAGCCCGGAAGAAATTCTCGCAGAGATGATGTCCCACAGCATCTTTGACAACCCTTTTGCAGACAGTTTCACTCCCATGGTACGCAAAGATTTAACTCCGAAAAAGAGTGTAACTTTCACAGTAGAGGCTCTGCCGGAAAAGGGACGTCCCGTCAATTTCACGGGTGCCGTGGGCTCCTTTAACCTCAAGACTTCAGTCAGCCGCGACAAGGTGGAGGCAGGCGATCCTCTCACTCTCAGCGTTGAGGTTAGCGGAAAGGGAAACTTCAAATCAGTCACCATGCCGAAACTGGCTGATAATCAATCTATAAAGACCTATCCGCCTACGGAGAAGTTTATCTCTGTTGGCTTAAATGCCGGAAAAAAGACCTTTGACCAGGGAATAATAATCAAGAACAGCAGCGTCACCGAACTTCCGGCGGTCAGTTTCAACTACTTTGACCCGGAAAAGAAAACCTATGTGACCAAAAGCACGCCACCAATTCCCCTTACCGTAATTGGTGCAGGCTATACTCCACAGCCCGTACCTCAAAAGAACACGACTGACCAGGCGGCCGCAGCAGTTTCCACAGACCACCCCCTGCCGCTAAAGTTTGATCTCGGCAGCACCACCACTGATCTGCGGCCAATGCCACGTCGTCCGTGGTTTATCTTCTCCTGTATTGTTGCTCTCCTCGCAGCACTCGCCGCCTTTACATTTCGACATATTCACACCTCACAGCGCACCGCCAGACGCAGTGTGCAGAAACAGCTCACCAGTCGCCTCGCTGGAGACCTCGCCAGTGTCGACAAGGCACAGCAGGCCGGAGACGGCCACCTCTTCCTCAACACCTGCCGAGTAGCAATTCAAAATCGCCTGGCCGGGAGATGCGGCGTCCACGCCTCGGCGGTAAGTTCCAGTAATCTTCGCGAGATTCTGCCGGAAGATTCGGTGCTGCTGGAGGTTTTTCAAATGGCTGAGAATGCTGCTTATGGGGGTGAAGTTCCAACAGACTTTGAGATGGATCAACTCTATCCAATGATCCGAAAAGCATTGGAGGATATAAAATGAATAAAAATATTTTAATAGGTATTATACTTTTTACATCAATAGTATTTCAGGCCTTTTTATCCTCTGCCGCCACCCTCTTCGATGAGGCCAACACCAATGTCATTGCGGGAAATTACAGCAGGGCAATTGAGCAGTATAATCAGTTGATAGAGGAGCAGGGCAGCAGCCCCGCCCTGCTCTATAATCTCGCCCGCGCCTTTGAGGAAAATGGACAGCGTGGTCTGGCTATCCTCAACTACTCCCGTGCAGAATCACTTGCACCAGGGGATGCGGAAATCATCAGTGCCCTTGATCGAATCCGTAAAGCCAACGGCCTCTTTGAAGAAGAAGCGCAGAGCTGGCAGCATCGCTTTACCTCCCTGCTCAATCTCAACCACTGGTCAGAGCTGCTGCTCGGTGCTCTGCTCTGTTACACGGCACTGCAACTGCTGCTTCTTCTGCGCAGTGTGGATAAAAAGGTGGTGGTCATAATCTCCACCCTCTGTGCTCTGGTCACAGCAGTTTCGACAACCGCCATCGCTCTGCAATGGCAGACCATGGACGCAATGATCGTAGTCTCTGATTCTGCAAAACTACGGCTTTCTCCTATTAAGGGGTCGGATGTCGTGCGGGGAATTCGCGAAGGTCGAAAGGTTGTGCCCCTGAAACAGCATGGAGATTTCTGCTATGTGGAAGACTCCAGCGGTACAAAGGGCTGGGTTGAGAAAAAGGCTGTGGTCGCTGTCGACGGACGCTGACCGGTCACAGATAAATAAAAAAAAAGGATGCCTCCCTCTCCGGGAGAGCATCCTTTTTTTTGTTCATACTCAAGACACAGAAGAGAATTTACTTTAGGGTACCTTGAATAACCAGTCTTTCGCTCATCTTCTTCGTTACAGTCAAGAATTTATCCTCCGACAAAGCGAGGAACGAGACGTCGAGATATTAATTATATACCTGTGGTAAATTCTCTCCTGTGCCTCGAATGTGAATGAAATACAAGATTATTCAAGATACCCTAAAGTAATCTCCGCCAAACTGTCCAGACAAATATCTCCGGACACGTGAAAGCAGAGTCTTGTCCATGTCAAAACTTGAAAATGGGGAGAAAGAAAAATGGTTCATTTATGGTAAAATATCTGCAAATCAAAACACATAATACATTTTCCACATAAAGAGCCTCCCATGCCCCCTCCCCTCATCGACACCCACTGCCACCTCGACGTTCCCCCTTTTGTATCCCAACTTGATACCGTACTGGACGATGCCGGTAAAAAGGGAGTCTGCCGTTTTATTGTTCCCGGAGTAGAGCCCGATGGCTGGGAGAACCTGCTGCGGACCGTCAATCATTCTCCGGCACTCTCTGCTGCTCCCGGTATTCATCCTCTTTTTTGCAAAAATACAGGCGATGCAGAGATTGCAAAACTTGATACCCTGCTCATCGAACAGAGACACCAGGTCCCCATAAAGATTGTCGCCATCGGCGAAATCGGACTCGACTTCTGGCCGCCTGAGTTTGACGAAGAGCAGCAGCGCCGAATCTTTGAAGCCCAGCTTGATCTTGCCAAACTCCATAATCTGCCTGTCCTCCTCCACGTCCGTAAAGCCCATGACGCAGTTCTCGCCATTCTCAGACGTAGAAAACTCCCCGCCGGTGGTATTGTTCATGCCTTCTCCGGCAGTCTGCAGCAGGCCGAACAGTACGCTGGACTCGGTTTCTTTACCGGTTTCGGCGGCGGTATAACCTGGCCGCGGGCACGGCGCCTGCGTCACATCGCAACCATCTTCCCGCTGGAAAAGATTGTCCTTGAAACCGATGCTCCAGACATGCCCCTTTATGGACATCAGGGACGTGACAACCACCCCGCCCTGCTTGCAGAAGTCCTCGCCTGTCTCGCAGAACTGCGCGGAATGGAAAGAGAAGCTCTCGCCGCAGAGATATGGAAAAATTCCTGCACCATTCTACAGTTACCAATGATACAGGAATAGAAAATTTGAAGAGCCAGTCTTTCGCTCATCTTCTTTGTTACAGTCAAAAAATTATCTTCGGAGGTAAGCGCCAGACTCCGATAGAACTCACATCTCTGCGGTAAATTTCCTCCTGTGCCTCACATGTGAACAAAATACAAGATTTTTCAAGGCACCCGATTGATTGCAAATATTTACAAAATGCTTGCACTGTTCACGACTTTACAGGTATTTTTTAAAAGTCGTAATAATTTTGATTTATTGAACACTTCCACAGGACTCGCCATGAAAAAGACACTTCTCACCAGCAGCGTAATACTTGCCTGCCTGATCCTTTCCGGCTGTACCCGCAACCCTGATCCGCGTCAGGGTGGTCTCTTCGGCTACAGTCCTGATCTCTATCAGCAGCGAATTAACCAGAAGAATACACAACTGCAAAATGTTGAAGAAGATACGATCGTTGAAGGCGGAAAAACAGTTTCTCTCGAAAGTGATGTTCTTTCCGAGAAACGCAGAGTGAGCAAACTGCAGCAGAAGGTGAATAAGGCGAACCGCGACATCAAAGAAGTGCAGCGCAGCCTCGACAGGATGGAGTTACAGTCCTCAAAGGCCCAGAAAACCCGTGCAGAACTGGAGAAAAAGCTCGCTTCCCTGCAGAAAAGTTTTCAACAGAGCAGTGCCCCTGAAGGGGATATTGTCAGACAGGAGGCAGAAATAAAAGACCTTGAGTCTCAGCTTTCTGAGCTGATGAAAGAAGCGGAACTTCTTGGAACACTCTGATGGGGATAATTTCACCCCGCAGACAGCTCCCTGCTCTCACTCTGGCCTTCGCTCTGCTCTTCTCCGGCACTGTCGCCGCGGATACACCGGCATCGGCACTCTCGCGGGGACAACTGCAGCGTATTGCCGACGGAACCACCCTTTTTCTCGCCGAGGGCCTGCACGCACCGCGCCACACAGACAGCAATGCCATCGCCACCCGACTCCTCACCGACTGGATGCACCAGTATGATCCATGGGCCCACGCCTTCACCCGCGAAGAGTACCGTGCCTTCCGCGACTCAATGAACAATGATTACGCGGGGATACAGATGGATATTCAACAGCTGGAAGACGGCTCCTTCATCTGCCACCCATTCCTCGACGGCGGAGCAAAGCAGGCCGGAATTCTTGAGGGTGACAGACTTCTCGCCATTGAAAACCGTCCTGTAGCACGACGGGACCTGCACCTGGTTGGTATGGAGATTCGCGGCCAGGAAAAAACAAATGTTGCCCTCACCATCCAGACCGACAACGAGGCCCCGCGCCGACTGATTGTCCCGCGCACTGCCACCCACTCCAGCTCAGTCTGGCTGAAATACCTCGGAGGCCGCCTTACCTGTCATATCCACAGCTTCACAAAAGATACGCCGAGCGAACTGCAGCGCCTCCTCGATGATTTTGACCCCGCTCTGCCGCTGATTCTTGATTTGCGCGGCAACCCGGGTGGCAATCTTGAGGGGGCCATTCTCTCCGCCTCCCTTTTTCTCGACAGGGGAACAGAGATTGTCACTATCAAGAAAGGGCGGAACAACGAACAACAGAGCATTCGCCGCACCAGTGATGTACGGGATCCGTTTACCTTTCCATTGCTGATTATCCTGCAGGATCGTTACACCGCAAGTGCTGCGGAGGTCTTCACCGCTGCACTCGTACAGAACCGCAAAGCAGTCTCCCTCGGAGAAACCAGTGCCGGCAAGGGAGAAACACAGAAATTTGTCGAACTGCCTGACGGATCCGCCCTGCTGGTTACGTATGCGCGGCTGCTCCCTCCCGCAAAGCAGTATTACAACGGCAGAGGTCTCACCCCGACCATCCAGATCAGTATTGAAAAAGAGGGCGGCGAGGCACCATGGTTAAAAAAACTGAATGAAATTCTTAAGAGAAAAACCGCCTCCACGAAGACACACGACTCTGGATGACAACCCCTGGAAAAAGGAGAAAAAATGCTGAAAAAAAGTCAGATTTTCCTACCGCTGCTCCTTGCAGCGGCCCTCGTTGCCGCATCCCCCCTCACGGGCTTTGCAGAAAATCGCGTTCCGGTCAAGCTGGCGGGAAAGAAGGTACTGCCCCTGCAGGTGCTGACCAAGCCCTACTCCACAATCTACGCAGAACAAAATGAAAAGAGCGCTGTAGTGCAGGACAATCTGCCTGCCTTTCAGCCCTATTACGTCTATACAGCCCCCACCCCCGGGGAACGGGAGATGGAAAACGGCTGGTATGAGGTGGGCAGCGACAACCGTGGCACGGTAATCGGATGGATGAAGCAGGATGATGTCTTTGAATGGAAACAGACCCTCTGTCTCGCCTACACCCTGCCCCTCGGACGGAAACCTGTACTGATGTTTGACTCCCTCGGCTACCTCAAGGAGCTGGCAGGTAAAGACAAAGAGGCGCGCATTACCCAGACTGAAGCCCTCTACCAGACCATCGACTCACGAACTATCCCACCGAACTTCCCAGTAAAAAGCGTTGAGCCAAAGAAAGCGGTTGATATCAGCAAAGAGTTTTATCTGCTGCCTATCCTCGATTATGAATCCATAGATATCGGTCCCATGGAAGGTCGCCTCGTGCAGCTCGCAGCTGTTACCAACGCCGGTGCCGGTGCCCGTGAAAAGAGCGATATCCGTACCAACAGCAACTACCTCGCCAGTGCCGGCCGCAGCGCCAGCGAAGTTTCGAAAAAGACACTGCAGCAGGTAAATTTTGATGTGGTGTGGGTCGTCGATACCACCGTTTCCATGCAGCCTTACATTGACCAGGCACTGACAATTATCAAACAGGTCTCCGAAAAACTCGGCAGTGAAGAACAGGCAAAACAGAGCCTCCATTTTGGCATCTGGGGCTATCGCGATTCTGAACAGGACATCAAGGGCATCGGCTATACCACCCACAACTACACCCCGCAGCTGCAGGGAGTCGACGATTTCATAAACACCCTGCAGAATGTCAAGGTTACACAGGTTGATTCGGTGGATTATGCCGAAGACCTTTTCTCCGGAGTAAACGAGGGAATTACTCACACAGCGTGGACTCCGAATGCTGTACGTTTTATGGTCATCCTCGCGGATGCACCATCACACAAGGCCGGTCATAAATGGAACCTCAGCGGCCATGAGGAGAACAGTCTGCACGGCCTTGCCCGTGACCGCAAAATAAATATCACTGCTATCCATTTGAAAAATCCCCGCGCCACCAGATTCAGTCCTCTTGCCGAACAGCAGCTCTCTGTACTCGCCACCAAAGGGAACTCCGATGAAACAGCCTATATGCCTGTTGACTCCACGGATATGAAGGCTTTTTCTCAGGTAACCAGTGAGCTGGCAAATGGACTCAGCCAGAGTCTTATCAGCTTTAAGCAGGCAGCCGCAAAGAAGGAAGAGGTCGTAACAACAGAATCTTCCGATACCTCCCCCATTGAAGAAGTTAAAATGGCAGCACTGGATGCACTGCCGCCCAGCCCGGCAGACATTCCTGTCGAAGGTGGTGAAATGGCAAATCTTGATCCACTGCCAGTCACTCCGGCGGAGGCTGTTGACAATATAAATGTTGACCTTGATGAGATTACCGCACAAAGCAGTGGCGGCAATAAAATAGTCGCTGGCATGGTGAAAGCCGCCATGGTGGAATGGCTCGGCAGCAGCGAACAGGCAAAAGCCCCCCGCGATGTAGTTGCCTGGGCTGTGGACAAAGACCTGGAAGATCCGGGCATAACCAGCATGGAAGTGCGCCTGCTTATTAACAAGCAGCAGCTGGATACCCTTTATACCGTGCTTAAATCCGTACTGGCAGCCGGCCGTCGAGGTCAGATTGGTGGTGGTGACTTTTTCAACGCCCTGCAGGCCACAGCGGCCACCACTGCCCGTGATCCTGAGCTGTTGAAAAAAGCCAGCTCCATAGCCTCTTCCGGGCTTATCCCTGAATTTCTGGAGGGACTCCCCTACCACAGCCGCCTGATGGATATGAGCAGTGAGTTGTGGTCAAGCTGGTCGGTGGACGAGCAGGATGAGTTTCTTAATAACCTTGAGGCGCTGATTGAGGCCTACAGGATCATCCACGACTCCCCGGAAGGATGGATTCAACTCAACCCTGGTGATGACACGGACCAGAATGTCTATCCCCTCGCCCTTGAGATGCTTCCCTGATCCGACTCTGCGGCCGCCATCCTGCCCAGCCGGACGGCGGCCGTTCCATTATTTTTTAAGAGCCTGCAGTCCATGGATATCAACATGCACGAGATCTCCGACGACCTGCCTTTTTACATACTGAAAGGGGTTTCCCGCAGGAGAGAGAAAGGCGGGATCATCTTTGAGCTTGAGATCCCTGAATTGATCATCAGACAGGGGGATTTCATCGCCGTTACCGGCCCGAGCGGCTGTGGAAAATCTACTCTGCTTGATATCCTCGGCCTCATCCTCCAGCCGGACCACAGTCAAACTTTCACCTTGAGAAAAAACGGAAACCCAGGCGTATGGGACAATATAGCCACCCTCGGGGAAGAACGCCTCGCCGCTCTGCGCCGGGCAAAGATCGGCTATGTACTGCAAAATGGCGGACTGCTCTCCTTCCTCACAGTGCGTGAAAACATTGAACTCCCCGCCCGTCTCAACCGTCTGAAAAACGCACGCGGACGGGCCACGGAACTGGCCGAAAAACTGGGAATAACCGAACAGCTTGACAAGAAGCCCGCTCAGCTCTCCGGCGGGCAGCGCCAGCGGGCAGCCATTGCCCGCGGACTCGTCCATGATCCCACCATTGTGCTGGCCGACGAGCCAACGGCAGCAGTGGATCAAATTAATGCAGTTGACATACGCAACCAGTTTAGTGTCCTTGCCCGCCAGCAAAAGGTTGCAGTGCTGATGGTCACCCATGATAAGAGGCTGGTACTGCCGGTAATCAACCGGCTGCTCACCTTTACAATAGAAAAAAGAGGGACAAACCACACCGTATCCCGTCTGCAGGAGGTTCCAGCCAATGAATGGCGCCCGCAACAGTAGGAAAGAAGGCAGTCCCGGGCTGATACTCTCGCTCGCGGCAAAGGATCTGCGCCATGAGCTGATCCTCAGCCTCTGCCTTGTGATGGCGGTCACCGCCGTCCTCGGCCCTGTTCTCATCCTCTTCGGACTTAAATTTGGTTCAGTACAGCTCCTGCGCAGCCGTCTCATTGAGGACCCGCGCAACCGTGAGATACGGCCGATAAGCAGTGCCCGCTACCAGCCCGAGTGGTTTCTCAAGATGCAGGAAATGCCGGAAATATCTTTCATAACCCCAATGACCCGACAGATATCCACCTCAGTTGATGCCTGCGTGGCCGGCAGCGACTCCGCCTGCAGCGGTGAAACCGTCAGTCTTGACCTTCTCCCCACAGGAACGGGCGACCCGCTGCTCCTTGAAAACAAAGGGATAATTCCCGGCCCAGACGGCTGCGTACTCACCCGTTTTGCTGCAGAGAAGGCGGGTGCAAAAACCGGGGACCGCATCAACATTACCATCCGCCGAGTAATTGGTGGCGACTGGCAAAAAGCAGGCCTCAACCTCCATGTAAATGCAGTTCTTGATGCCCGCGCCGGCGCAACAAAAGCAATGTTTGTTCCACTTTCCGTGCTCGAACAGGTGGAGCGCTACAAAGATGGCGAAGCCGTACCCGAAAGAGGATGGGAAGGAAAGCAGCGTACCGCCTTCGCTGAATTTGACGGCCTGCTGGTGTGGCTCCCAGTCCCCCTGACGAAACTTGAACAGATTAAACTGCGCACCAGCACCGGCTTTTCAGCCGTGCGGGTTATCCAACCTGCCGAAATGGAAAAGGAGTTTGGCTTCTCCATTGCCGCTCCCGGCAGCATCTATTTTCTCACCACACAAAAACGTGCCGCCCGACAGGATAATATTGACAATATCGCCCGCCGTCTGCGCGGTCGCAACGCAATTCTGCTGCCCATGGCTGCACCCGTAAGCGCCCGGCTGAGAGAAGACGGTGCCACACGTAACGTTACCCTGCGCTCCCTCGGTTTCACCGCCGAGACAGCAAAGCGTCTTCAGATAACCCCTCTTCCACAGTGGGCTCTCAACCCCGCTGACAGCGCGGTCGCTTCCCTGCAGGCTTTTACCGCCGGAGAAAACAGCGACCATTCTTTCTCCCGGGTTGTACAGGTAGATATCCGTGAAAAGAACAGCCTGACTCTGCCATTAATTATTTACGGCGAGGCAGACAGCAGCATACTTTATATTCCAGCGGAACTCGGCGGTGTTCTGCGGCTCCTCCGTGACCGGCCCGTCCATTACGATGCGGAGAATAATGCCTTCCTCCTTTCCCGCCAGGGATATGCCGGTTTCCGCCTCTATACCCGCACCATTGACGAGGTAGACGGTCTCCGCCGCAGCCTTGCAAAAGAAGGAATTTCCGTGGCCACTGAGGCCGACCGTATCCGTGATGTGCAGGAGTTGAACCACTATCTCAATCTCATATTCTACGTTATCGCAGCTGCTGCTGCAGCCGGGGGTGCCGCCACTCTCGCTGCCAGTCTTTACGGCTCGGTAGAACGCAAGCGACGGGAGATCGGCATCCTGCGTCTGCTCGGCTTCTCCCGCTTTTCTCTGCTGCGCTTCCCGCTCTACCAGGGAGTTATCCTCACCTTTGGCGGATTTGTGGTCGCTTCGATTTTTTTCTTTGCCCTGTCTCAACTTATCAACAACCTTTTCGCTGAAAAGATCAGGGAGAATGAATACCTGTGCACGCTGACCCCTGTCCACTTTGCTCTCTTTGCCGCAGTCATGCTTGCCATAGCAGTGATTGCGGCAGTGGGTGCAGAAGGATCCAGCAACGCTGAGCGCATGCAGGCCCGAGCTGATTTTTCCGCCATCGCAGAGGCAGGGCGTCCCTGGGAGCAGCTTCCATCAGGGCTCAAGTCTGCGGCTCGTTACGATATCGGACGGCTTTCCGATGGCGCTGATGCAGCCGCTGCAGC
>JBFHIO010000022.1:0-11578 GCA_041596435.1 Desulforhopalus sp.
ATGATGCCGATCAGATTCAGGTTCTTGAAGGACTTGAGGCTGTACGCAAACGTCCTTCAATGTATATCGGCAACACCTCAGAAGAGGGCTTGCATCACCTTATCTGGGAGATTGTCGACAACAGTATAGATGAGGCTCTGGCTGGTTATTGCTCCAAAATAAGTATCACTATCCACGAAGATAATGCAGTTTCCGTAGAGGACGACGGCCGTGGAATACCGGTAGATAAACACCCCACTGAGAACATGACGGCGCTGGAACTGGTTATGACCACTCTGCATGCCGGTGGTAAATTCGACCACAGCAGCTATAAAGTCTCCGGTGGATTGCATGGTGTCGGAGTTTCGGTAGTAAATGCCCTTTCCAGTGAAACCACTGCCGAGATCCATCGTAACGGCAAAGCCTACAGGCAGATGTACAAATATGGTAAAAAAGCTGGCGAACTTGAGGTTATCGGAGACAGCCAGCACACTGGTACCATTATCCGTTTCAAGGCTGATCCAGAGATTTTCACTCAGACCACAGTTTACAATTACGAGACAGTTAAAAACCGGGTCCGTGAGCTGAGCTTCCTGAACAAAGGTTTGAAAATCTCTCTGAAAGACGAACGCAGCGGCGAGGAGGACAAATTTCATGCCGAAGGGGGCATTGTCTCCTACGTTGACTGGCTCAACCGTAAACGTACACCCCTTTTTCCTGAACCGATCTATATAAGCGGCGAGAAGGATAACGTAGAGGTTGAGATATCCCTGCAGCACTATGACGGCTACAAAGAACGCCTCTTTTCCTTCGTCAACAACATTAATACCCGGGAAGGGGGCAGTCATGTGGCGGGTTTTCGTGCCGCACTTACCCGCTGCATTAATCGTTATGCCAACGACGACATGATTCCCAAGAACATGCGGGAAAAAATGGGCGGCGATGATATTCGTGAGGGATTGACCTGCGTTATATCTGTACATGTCCCCAACCCGCAGTTCGAAGGACAGACCAAAACCAAACTGGGCAACAGTGAGGTTAAATCAATCGTTGAAAATATCTGCGGTGACAAACTGACCTCTTTCCTCGAACAGAATCCAGCAGTTGCCAAAAAAATTCTCTCCAAGGTCGTTGACGCCGCCCGTGCCCGTGAGGCGGCAAAACGTGCCCGGGACCTCTCCCGCAAGAAGGGTTCAACCAGCCTGATGATGGCTGGAAAACTTGCTGAATGCCAGGAAAAGGATCCGACGAAGCGTGAAATATTCATCGTGGAAGGGGATTCTGCCGGTGGTTCTGCCAAACAGGGACGTGACCGTACGAATCAGGCTATTCTACCGCTGAAAGGTAAGATCCTTAACGTGGAGAAAGCTCGTTTTGACCGCATTCTCTCCAGTGATGAGATCAAGCATCTCATCAGTGCTCTTGGCTGCGGTATAGGTGAAGAAGAGTTTGATCCGGAAAAACTGCGTTACCACAAGGTCATCATCATGACTGATGCCGATGTGGACGGGGCTCATATTCGGACCCTGCTCCTTACTTTCTTCTACCGTCAGATGACTCCGCTGCTGGAAGCCGGTCATATCTACATTGCCCAGCCACCGCTTTATCGCCTGGGGAAAGGTAAAAAAGAGCGTTATTTTCTGAACGACAGTGAACTCAACAATCATCTTTTTACCGAGGCGAGTAAAAACTATCAGCTCAAAACAGAAATAAACGGTGCTATACAGGATATAACGGGTGAAAAATTCATTCACCTTCTTGAACACCTTTCTATATATCAGCGTATAACCGCTTTCATGAACCGTATGAATGTCTGGGATGATATGCTCTACTTCCTGCTGGATAACAACATTCGTTCCGCTGACCAGTTCAAGGATGATGAGTGGGTACGGAGTCTGAAAGCAAAGCTGGATCCGGAGAAGCTTATTCTCAGTGATGTTCAAAACTGCCACTGGCGGGAAGACTGTTACGAGTTTAACGTCGCGATTCGCGGTAAGGTACAGATAATGATGACCGTTGGTCCGCGTATCCCTCTGATTGCTGAATACCGCAGTGCGTTGAATTTCTTTGATGAGATAAAGCCCTACCTCACTGCAAAATTTGTTCTCGCCACCATCAATAAGGGAGAAGTTGGGGAGGGGAGAGACGCAGACAGCTGGCAGGATCTGATTAACGTAATCCGCGATGAAAGCTTCAAGGGAAGCAACCTCCAGCGCTACAAAGGTCTCGGTGAGATGAATCCGGAGCAACTCTGGGATACCACCATGAATCCGGAACATCGGTCCATGCTGCAGGTACAGGTGGACGATGCTGAACAGGCCGATGATATCTTTGTAACCCTGATGGGGGATAAAGTGGAACCGCGCCGCGCGTTTATCCAGGAGCATGCCCTTGAGGTAACCGACCTTGATATCTGACAAACTGCTGCATTTTTTCAATTGAAAGAGAAAAAACCTTTTTTCTCACTTCGCAACTATAAAATACAGCGGAGTTATAAAGTCTTATAAAAAATAAAAGACCATGACAGATATAGAAAACAACGATATGGAAGCCGAAAAGTTTCCCAGAGTCTCCGTCGAGAAAGAGCTGCAGAAATCCTATCTCGAATACGCAATGAGTGTCATTGTTGGCCGGGCTTTACCCGATGTTCGCGACGGGATGAAGCCGGTCCACCGGCGTTCGATCTTCGCCATGCGCGAGATTGGCGTCTCCTTTAACCGTTCCTATGTAAAATCGGCGCGTATCGTCGGGGATATTATCGGTAAGTATCATCCCCATGGTGATACAGCTGCCTATGACACCATCGTACGTATGGCACAGGATTTTTCCATGCGCTACCCACTGGTGGATGGTCAGGGGAACTTTGGTTCCATGGACGGCGATTCCCCTGCCGCCATGCGTTATACCGAAGCTCGAATGACCCGGATCGACCGAGAGATTATCGCCGACCTGGACAAAGACACAGTGGATTGGCTTCCCAACTACGACAGCTCCCTGCTGGAGCCGTCGGTTATGCCTACAAAAGTTCCCAACCTGTTAATCAACGGTTCGGCGGGGATTGCGGTTGGTATGGCGACCAATATTCCGCCGCACAACATCACTGAGGTTCTTGATGCCCTGATTGCTCTGATCGATAACTCCAACCTCACCGTACATGATCTTATGGGGATCATTACCGGACCGGACTTTCCTACCGGTGGCCAGATCTGTGGCCGCAACGGTATCCGTGAAGCCTATGAAACTGGTCGCGGGGTTATAATCATGCGGGCCAATACCCACGTGGAAAAGATCAAGGATGGCAAACGGGAAGCGATCATCGTTACCGAGCTTCCCTACCAGGTAAACAAGGCTAATCTGGTACAAAAAATTTCTGAACTGGCCAAAGATAAAAAAATTGAGGCCATTTCCGATGTGCGCGATGAATCAGATCGCCGTGGGTTGCGTATTGCCATTGACCTTAAAAAAGATGAATATTCTGAGGTTGTGCTCAACCAGCTCTTCACCAATACCCTGATGCAGAAGAGCTTTGGTATCATCCTGCTGGCCATCGTCAACAACAAACCGGAGGTACTTAACCTCAAACAGATCCTTGAACACTTCGTTCTCCATCGCAAGGTTGTTGTCTATCGCCGCACTGCTTTCGAATTGCGCAAGGCTGAAGAGCGAGCCCATATTCTCGAAGGTCTGGTCATTGCACTGAACAATCTCGACGATGTCGTACAGCTCATCCGTGATTCCGCCAATCCGCAGGAGGCGAAAGAAGGTTTGATTAGGCGATTTGAACTGAGCGAAATCCAGGCCCAGACCATTCTCGACATGCGTCTGCAGCGTCTCACCGGTCTTGAGCGTGAGAAGATAATGCAGGAATATTCGGAGATAAAAAAGGAAATTGAACGCCTGCGTGAAATTCTCGGCAGTGAAGTCCTGGTGATGAATATCATCAAAGACGAATTTACTGAGATGAGAACAATCTACGGTGATGACCGACGTACTGAGATTGTCGATGCCACCGATGATATTCTGCCAGAAGATCTCATTACCCCTGAGGATATGGCGGTTACCATTACTTATACCGGATATATCAAACGCAACCCGCTGTCACTCTATCGGGCACAGAATCGTGGTGGCAAGGGTGTTACGGCAGTGAAGGCATTGGAGGAAGACTTTGTTTCCAGTCTTTATGTGGCTTCTACCCTGGATATATTCCTCTTCTTCACCAACTTCGGTAAGGTTTTCTGGCGCAAGGTGTATCAGCTGCCACAGGCTGGTCGGGTAGCGCGGGGCAAGGCCATTGTTAACCTGCTTAATCTTGAAGAGAATGAAAAATTGGCTGCAGTGCTGCCGATTACCACCTTTGAGGATGAGAGCAAGGCCAAAACCATTCTTATGGTAACCAAATCAGGGCGGGTGAAGAAAACCAGTCTGCAGGAATTTGCACGACCGCTTTCCCGTGGCAAACGGGCACTGACTATCAATGAAGGGGACGAAATTATAGCAGCCCATGTCCTCAACGGTAACGATACGGTGCTGCTGGTTACCAAAAAAGGCAAAAGTATCCACTTTGATGAGAATGATGTCCGCACCATGGGACGTACGGCCGCTGGTGTGCGGGGAATCCGTCTTGATGAGGATGATGAAGTCGTGAGTGCCATCGTTATAAATTCTGAAAATTCTGTTCTCATTGTTACCGCCAATGGTTTTGGTAAGCGCTCGCCGGTGGAAGAGTATCGCGTGCAGGGACGCGGCGGTAAGGGAATTAAAGGGATCGCTGAATCAGAACGGAATGGTGACGTGATTGGTGCCACCCAGGTTAACGATGATGATCAAATCATTATTATCGCTGATTCTGGTAAAATGATTCGCATGAATCTTGACTCCGTACGAGTCATTGGAAGGGCAACCCAGGGTGTTCGGCTGATTAACCTTGGTGACGACGAAAAAGTGGTCAGTTTTGATACCGTGCAAAAAGAGAATGAAGAGGAGGATGAAACTTCTTCTGCAGAAGAAGTAGAGCCGCAGCCAGGCGATACGGGTTCTGAAACGGATGATTCACCTGCTTCAGAAGAAGGTAATGGTGACGACGGAGACCAATAATGGTTGATAATACCTCTGAGATCGCTGTCATTGGTGCAGGATCGTGGGGAACAGCCCTTGCACTGCTCCTTGCCCGTAAAAACTTGAATGTGGCTTTGTGGGGCCATAGAGAGTCCCATGTAGAGGCTTTGCGCAGTGAGAGGGAAAATCGGTGCTACCTGCCCGGTTTTCCCTTTCCGAAGACTCTGCATGCGGAAAATGATCTGGCCAGGGCAGTTTCCGGGGCGCACACTGTTGTGATGGTGGTACCGTCACACAGCTGTCGTCAGGTCTTCAGGCAAATGGTTGCATATCTGCGTCCCGGAGCACGGATTATTTCTGCGATAAAAGGTATTGAGAACAAAACCCTGCAGACCATGAGTGAGGTTATTGTTTCAGTGCTGGCCGAGAGTGGCTTTTCCGGAGATATTCAGGTAGGTGTACTCTCCGGTCCCTCCTTTGCGCTGGAGGTGGCAAAACAGCTGCCGACAGCGGTTTCCATCGGTTTTGCGGACATTGATGTGGCACGGGAGCAGCAACAGCTCTTCGGTACCTCATATTTCCGTGCCTATACCAGTGTAGACGTGCTGGGGCTGGAGCTCTCTGGAGCGTTGAAAAATGTGATAGCCATCGCCACAGGAATGTGTGATGGCTTGAATTTTGGTCTCAATGCCAGGGCTGCATTGATTACCCGTGGACTGGCGGAAATTCAGCGTCTCGGAGTGAAGATGGGAGCGGATCCCGCAACCTTCGCCGGACTCAGTGGTATGGGTGATCTGCTCCTCACCTGTACTGGCAGCCTGAGCCGTAATCGCACCGTGGGACTTGGTCTGGGAGAAGGGAAAAAACTAGATGAAGTTGTTGCTGAGCTGGGAATGGTTGCCGAAGGGGTGAAAACTACCCGCTCCGGATATAATCTTGCCCGCCGTGAAGAGGTGGAAATGCCGATTCTTGAGGAAGTCTACAAAATACTCTATGAAGACGAACCATGTCTTGAAGCGGTACGCTCTCTGCTTGGGCGGGAGTTGAAAGCGGAGTAGGGGAGAGCAGTTCTCCTGCTCCGCTTTCAACTCAGGGTATTTTTATTTCTGGCCGGACCAGTCATCATCCATAAATTGCTTATGGTCCGGCTTCGGTGCTTTCATCTCAAAGAGTCGCTGTTCAAGCCACTTCTTGATTTTTGTTGCTTCTAATTTAACCTCAGCAAGGGCCTTGCCGCGGTGACTTACCTTTGCTTTTTCTTCCATGGTCATCTCGGCAAAAGTCTTCCCATATTCCTCGAAGTAAAAGACTGGATCATAGCCGAAGCCATTTTCTCCCCGTTTTTCATCAATGATAATTCCATCACATTTTGCCTCATAGGTAAGTGCCGGGCCTGTAGGTACGGCAATGGAGAGAACACACTGAAAAGAAGCTTTGCGGTTTTTTACACCTTTGAGTCTGTCGAGAAGTTTTTCAAGATTTTCAGCATCGGTGGCATTTTCCCCGGCATAGCGGGCGGAGTAGACACCCGGTTCACCATTCAAGGCTTCAACAACGAGGCCGGAGTCATCGGCAATGGCTGGAATTCCGAGAATCTTTGCTGTATGCAGTGCTTTTTTGTACGCATTATCATCGAATGTTTCGCCATCCTCAATTGCTTCGGGGATGGGTCCAAAGTCATCCAGCGACTTGATATCAATATCCAAGTCTTTCAGCAAATCCTTAAATTCCCGCAACTTGCCTTTGTTTGTTGTTGCTATCACTATCATGGAGAGCATTTTTTAGTCCTTGTTGTCTTTTAAATTCTTTTTTTCGCCGTTTTTTCCAGCGGTTGTCATAACGTTCCTGTTCACTGTAAATACAGCCACAGTAGGGCTGTCGATACATTTCTTCCTCAATGGAGCGGTCAATTCCCTCCTGCCAGCCAACACTGAAATCCTCGTAGAGCATTTCCACACCATACTTTGCTGCCATCTTATTACCGATATTCTTCATCAGTGTGTGGTTCTGATACTTACTGTAAAAGAGGGTTGTGGTGAAAGCGGGAAAACCGAGTTCAGCGGCGAGGCGGGCGGTATCCTCCAGACGCATTTCATAGCAGACAGCACATCTGGCATTCTCGTGAAAAACCACTTTACGCAGATATTCAGTGAGCCCGTAATCCCTTTCAACAATAAGCGGCAGGGATATTTTTTCAGCATAGGTCTCAAGGGTGTCGAGGCGCCGGCGAAACTCTTTCCATGGATGAATATTCGGATTATACCAGCGTCCAGTGAGGTCGTACCCTCGTTCGCGGAGTACTTTTACTGGATATATACTGCAGGGGCCACAACAGATGTGGAGCAGAAGTTTCATATTTTATAGCTTCTGGGATTAATGTTGTATTGATGGATTTTGTAGTTGATTATGCGCAAACTTGTTTCGAGATCCTTTGCTGTTTTGGTTTGATTCCCGTTGTTGCGCTTTAACCCTTCGATGATAAGCTCTTTTTCAAAATTTTCTACAGCTTCGGTAAAAGAAAGACTTGCCTTTTTCTTCGAGTTCCGTGAAGTCTGCAGAGTGGGAGGAAGATGGATGGAACTGATTGTATCTGTATCACAGATCAACACAGCCCGTTCCATGCAGTTTTGCAGTTCACGTACATTACCTGGCCAGTGGTACTGAATGAGCATATCGATGGCGGATGTGGATATTCGATCAATATTTTTATTATTCTCGCGGGAAAATTTTTCAAGAAAAAACTCAGCAATGAGAAGTATATCGGTGCGTCGTTCGCGTAATGGAGGCATATAAATAGGGAAAACGTTGAGACGGTAGTAAAGGTCTTCACGGAAGGTTTTCTGTTCAATGGCACTCTCAAGATCCCGGTTGGTAGCAGTGACCAGGCGAACATCACAGGTGATCGGTTTGGTAGAACCGAGGCGCTGGAAGGTACGTTCCTGGACTACATTGAGAAGTTTGATTTGTACAGAGTTACTTATTTCCCCTATCTCATCGAGGAAGAGGGTACCTCCTTCAGCCATTTCAAAACGACCAATCTTCTGTTCAATAGCGCCGGTGAAAGCACCTTTTTCATGGCCGAAGAGTTCACTTTCCAGCAGGGTTTCCGGCAGGGCGGAGCAATTGACGGAAACAAAGGGTTTATTATGTCGTTTGCCGTTGTAGTGCAGCGCTTTTGCTACAAGGGTTTTACCCGTTCCAGATTCGCCGCGCAGAAGAACGGTCGCATTGCTGTCGACCACGCGGTGGATCATCTCGAAGACATCCTGCATTGAACTGGAATTACCAATAATGTCATTTATGCGGTTTTTTTCCGAGAGTTCCCGTTTCAGTTTACGATTTTCAATGTGAAGCTGCTCTGTTTCACGGTTGACCGTCTGTATTCTGATAACTGTCTGGGCTATGATTGAGCTGAGTACAGTGAGATACTGCAGGTCGGTATTAGCCTGTTCGTCTATTCCTCCAGGGTAGGAGCAGTCTACTGAAAGAGCACCAATGATATTCCTGCCATCTTTGATGGGAACGCAGAGAAAAGATTTTTTCTGTAGTTTTTCACTTTCCCGGGCACCCGTACGGTTAAGAAATAACGGTTCTTCAGATATTTGTGGTACTATGACCGGTTCACCGGTGGAGACGACTCGACCGGTAATACCTTCTCCTATCTTGTATGTACCACGTTTCATATTTTCCGGATCAAGCCCGTGGGCAATCTCTATTTCGAGTTTTCCGCTGAGGGGATTGACAATGGTGACTGTCCCATTTTCCATTTCTTTTCTTTCATGGAGAACCTTCATTGCCTTCTCGAGGCACTGGCGCAGATCGAGTGAAGACGCCAGTTCTCTGGTTATTTCATAGAGCGCTGTTACGTTTTCAAGTTGTTGACTGATGGAATGTTGTTCTGTCATTATACGCCTCTAACAGAGGTAGAATTTTTAAAGTATGTCAAAATTGATAAATTTTTGTTATTTTATTACAAAAATGTTTAGTTTGCAACCATTATAAAAAGGCAGACAAGATTATTGACAAGTTCTTGTTTGAATGGTAAAAAAGGCGCTCACGGAGGAATGGCCGAGTGGCTTAAGGCGGCGGTCTTGAAAACCGTTGTACGAAAGTACCGTGGGTTCAAATCCTACTTCCTCCGCCATATATAAACGAAGATTTTTTTGATGATGTGTGGAGAGGTGACCGAGAGGCCGATGGTGCTCGCCTGCTAAGCGAGTGTGGGGGTCAGACTCCACCGAGGGTTCGAATCCCTCCTTCTCCGCCAGTATGTAAAAGGCTCTGTAATTTATTTAAATTACAGAGCCTTTCTTTTTTACACGGGGCAGGGTGCATTATTGTGGTGCGGGTTTGTCTCTCCGAATCCTTTTTCGCAGGTGAGGGATATCTGAGCCGTAATATAATCCCAAGCATCTTCTCAGCGGGATAACCGGTTATTCAAAAAATCTGCTTAATTAGTTCTTACTCCACCCCCCAGACCAGGCTTTTTTTAATCCATCCTTTAAGACCTGATTCGTGTTCTACTCTGAGCCATCCGTTTTTCTCTTCAAGTCTGCTTAAAACTACGCCGTAACTTGCTTTGCCTATTATTTTTCCTTTCTCACTCGGCTGGCTTCGGAGATTTACTTTGTTATCAGTCCCTTTATTGGCTTTGACAATAACGTGGGGTGCGTTGGAGAGCAGAGAGCGATATATCCACCCCCTGTCTCCCTCAAAGTCAATGACCTCTACCCATTGATTTTTTTCGTTGATCACTTTCAGAGGGAAACCTTTGTCGTAGGCCCAGATAATAGAATTATTTGTCCCCGGTCCCTTCCGCATGTTCACATTGTCACCTTTTACTGATGCCATTTTTGCCCATGCGGGGCTGCATATCAGAAAAAAAACTCCTGTTATTGCTAAAATATAACGTAACTTCATATAGATACCTTTTATTCACTGATAAGGAGAGAATAAACCCTTTTTAAGTCATCTTCTGAATGATATTCAATCTCAACCTTTCCTTTACTTCCGTTCTGATTGATGACAATTTTAGAATTGAATCTGTTGGTCAATGCTGTAGTCAGTGTCTTTATATAGTTGCTGGAGATAGCTTCTTTTTTCTTTTCTTTTTTCTTTTCTCTGTTTTTCTCAGGGGAGGTGAGATCTTTTACCAGCTGTTCCGTTTGACGGACTGACAATGATTCTTGTATTATTTTTTCCCTTACTTCAGCAAGAAGTTCACTGTTATCCTGTATTTTTATGAGGGTACGTGCGTGCCCTTCGCTCAGTAGTCCAGTCTTCACATCCTGCTGAATATTCTCAGGCAGTTTAAGAAGTCTTAATGCGTTGGTTACAGTTGTTCTTTTTTTACCAACCTTTTTAGCTGTCTGTTCCTGGGTATAATTGAATTTTTCAATCAGATTTTTATATGCCTCTGCTTCTTCAATCGCGTTTAAATCTGTTCTCTGAATATTTTCTATCAGAGCCAGTTCGAGAAGAGAATCATCATTTTTAACATCCATGAGTATGACCGGAACTTTCTTTAATCCGGCCATGAGAGATGCCCGTAATCTTCGTTCTCCTGCTACAAGAGAGTACTTATTTTCCTCTTCTCCTGCCGTTACGATCAATGGCTGAATTATACCATTTTCTTTAATAGAATTACTTAGCTCCTCAAGATCTTCCTCATTAAATTCTGTCCGGGGCTGGTATTTGTTCGGAATTATTTTATTGATGCTGCAGTCAAAATACTTTTCTTCGGTAGTGGTATCATTATCGCCGAAGAGAAGATCAACTCCTTGACCACCGAGGCCTGTTTTTTTTGTCATTATCCAACCTCTCTTTTTATAAATTCTTTCGCCAATTTTATATATGCTTTAGCACCGGCAGAATTTTTTTCATAGTCAAATATCGAACAACCATTGCTGGGAGCCTCTGTTAATCGAACATTCCGTGGAATTACTGTCTTATAAATATTTTCCCCAAAGTGTTTTTCTACCTCTTTGGCGACCTCCCATGTAAGACGATTCCTTTTGTCGTACATGGTGAAAACCAGACCGTTGATCTCCAGTTTAGGATTCAGTTTCTTTTTTACAGTTTTCCATGTTTTGATCAACTGAGAAAGTCCTTCCATGGCGAAATATTCGCACTGCATGGGGATCAATACTTCAGATGCCGCAGTCAGGGCATTTATAGTCAGCAGTCCGAGAGAAGGGGGACAGTCGATAAAAATGTAATCGTATTTTGTACGTAACTCGTCTAAAAGGTCCCTGAGGATTGCTTCTCTGCCTATCTCCGATATTAATTCGATTTCTACTGCAGCAAGGTGAATTGTTGCCGGGATAAGATGAAGATTTTCTTTTATTTCTACAATTGCTTCATCTGCTGAATCCAGATTATCCGTATAAAGCTGATAGAGAGATTTTTCATCATCTTTGAGATGGAAGCCAAAACCGCTTGAAGCATTAGCCTGGGGGTCTGAATCTATTATCAGAACTTTTTTCTTTTGGTAAGAAAGTGCAGCGGGGAGATTCATAGCTGTCGTTGTTTTTCCGACTCCACC
>JBFHIO010000023.1:0-11343 GCA_041596435.1 Desulforhopalus sp.
GCTTTATTATCCGGCGATATGAGAATCGAGAGGATAAAAACGAGGGCGACAAGGGAATATTCGACGATAAATCTGTTCTTTGACAGCAGAAACCCCATGGGATAAGGGGATTCAGGAGAAACAAGCGTTTCATCAACTGCCTCATCATTTTCCACTTTTCTTTTAACCATTACCAGTCTCCTTCAAACAGCAGAGGGGGGATTCCCTCCGCAGGAACAGGAACATCTGAAAAGGCCCTTCTCAGAGGCCCCAATGATCAGGCGGTGTCCGCCAGTTTCTCCTCCAGGCATCTGTACTCTTCATCAGTCAACTCAAATCTCCTTTTGCACATGTTTTGACAGTGGGCTCCCATGCGGAAGCGGGCCTTTTTCCCCGGAATCGAACCATCACTGGAGTGCCTGAAAAGCGCGACATACGGAGAAGAAGACAGTAGCTGCAATCAGATTGTAATATTTCTCAGCAACCAGCCTTACAGTTTTGTTCTTTTATTCTATTTGAAGGAAACATGCAACAAACAAACTAAAAATCAAATATCTCTTGCATCAATGACATAAAACCCCGCCAAGATCTCATAATTATGGCGAATTTCGATATTTGCTACAGAAAGCTGCACTACCGGGGGAACCTTCTCTGGGGATATTTATTTGTCAGGCATGATATGAAAAAACTCAACACATTAAGAACAGACAGGACAACACCGCGAAAGAAGGCAGGGGGGCCGGGAAAAAGCAAAAAAACATCTGAGAACAAAGATTGAGTTGAATTAAAGCAGGAAGAATGGAAAAGGGGAGGCAGGAGGACATTTACCACAGGGACGTAGGCTTATCGTTCATCACCAGTCTTAGTGATATCGGAACCTGGCGCGTACCTCCGAGGATAACTTTTTGACTGTAACCAAGAAGATGAGCAAAAGACTGGTTATGCAGAGGTCTCATCCTGTTTGCTCATCTGTGATCACCCTAAAAAAGCCCCCCCGTTTTTTGAGTGTAAAGGGAATTATTCAGAGCGGCCTTCTGAAGGATGGAGTTCATACTCACCATAGTCGTAGCGTTCTTTTACATACTCAAGAACCATAACCATATCGGTATCGACCACACCCTCTTCGGCGTTGATGCGGTCGATCAGCGCCCTCGCCTCACTCATGCCTTTAACAAAGAAGGAGGCCTCAAAATCTGCGCTGCCTGAAACTCGGGCAACGTAGAAGAGCTGTGGCAGTGAAGAGAGAAAAGAGCCCACCTCACGGAGATGTTTTATATCTACTTTGAGACGAATCGTCCCCTCAAGACCGTTACCAAGTTTAAGCGGATCAACAATGCCGACAATCTGAAAGAAATCGCTTTTCAGCAGCTTCTGCAGGCGGTAGCGGACGGTGTTTTCGGACACTCCGCTCAGGCGGGCTATCTCCGTATTGGACATTCTGCCATTTTTCTGCAGCAGCTTGAGAATAGTGACGTCCGTTGCATCAAGTTTCATCGCAGGCATTCCTCACCCCACAGGGCTTTAAAAAGGGCATCAGGGGGATCTTGTATTTCGTTCATATTCAAGATCCCCGGCACAAAGCAAAAATCCATCCCCCAAGAAATTCCGAGGGATGGATTTTTCAGGACACTATTCTCACAAAAACCTTATCCCTTCAAGGCCGCCAGCACCTTGTCCGGCGTAGCAGGCAGTTCCCGCACCCGCACACCGGTGGCATTGGCGATGGCATTCATGATAGAGGCATGGGGAGAGGAGAGAGGCAACTCGCCCGCCCCGGAGGCCCCGAAGGGCCCGTTTTCCCGTGGAGTCTCAAAATATTCCAGTTCAAACTCATCCGGAATATCTGTACTGTAAGGCAGACCACAGCGGAGAAGATCGGTATGTTTACTCAGATCTTCAAAATTCTCACTGAGAGCAAATCCAACCCCCTGAGCCAGGCCACCCATCATCTGACCATCCACAGAGTTTTTATTAATCACTTTGCCGACATCAATGGCCATGGTCATCTTCTTCACCTCAGTCCTGCCGGTGTTGATGTCAACAACCACCTCAGACATTATCATCCCATACATATACATTGCTATGGGATTACATTGCGAGGTTTTCTCATCGATCATGGTGCAGAATTCAGTGGTGGAGAATTCCCCTTTATAGAGGAGATCTTTTCCTTCAGCAACCATCTCATCGTAACTGCGGTAGCTGCCGTCATCTTTGCGCATGGCGTCAAGCATTTTTTCACAGGCGTCTTTCATGGCACTGCCGAAATAGACCTGTCCGCGGCTTCCTGCAGAAAGTCCGCCGTCCGGTGCGGTGGCTGTATCATTCAAAACAAATCTGATCTTCTCTATGGGAATTCCAAGAGGACGCAGCGCCTCGTGGATGATGGTCAGCGTTCCCATATCAGCCCCCTGCCCGTGATCCTGCCAGCAGTTATAGACCACCGCACCACCGTCCGCCTGCAGTTCAACCCAGGCCTCGGAGGCATCTTCAAAGTCCCCGCCCACAGAGTAGGTGGCAAGAGAGACACCCACACCACATTTTTTATCGGCGGTGGAATTCTGCTTCGCTTTTTCCAGAGCCGCCTGATACTTCGGACGCAGCCAGTCAATCATCTCCGGCAGAGAAAATGTCAACGGCGAACAGCCGAGGGGCGTGGTGGAGCCAGGCCGATACACGTTTTTATAACGGAACTCCAGAGGATCCATGCCCATCTTCACCGCCAGTTCATCCACCATGCACTCACTGGCAAACAGCGCCTGAGGTGAACCATAGGCACGGAAGGCCGTACCGTACGCGTGGTTGGTACAGACAAGCCTGCCATATCCGCGAATATTGTCGATATTGTATCCGGCACCAATAAAGCTGTTCCCTTTAAACAAGATCAGGTCACCCCATTCAGAGTAGGCGCCGTGGTCAAAGATATGCTGATACTCCATCGCCTTGATCATGCCATCTTTATCGGCACCCATCTTTATATCAACATGAGTCGGTGACCGTTTCCCGGTATAGGTAATGGTCTGCTTCATATCAAATTCAAGATAGCAGGGGCGACCGGTTGCCATGGTGGCCACACCGAGATAGCCTTCATTGGTCGGGCTCAACTTATAGCCAAAGGTACTGCCCATATTGTTCTGAATGATGCGCATCTGATCCTGCTTCACCCCGAGTGCTTCATAAAGCATGTCGATATGCAGGAAGAGACAGATACTTTTTGACTGGATGGTAAGACGGCCCTCCTCGTCATAGTAGGAAAAGCCAACATCCGGCTCAAGCACCAGATGAGGCTGACGTGAAGTATAGTAATGCGCCTCTGCACTGAAGTCTGCCTCCTCCATCAGCGGTGCGGTCTCCGCCCCTTTTACCAGGGGCAGCTCATAGTAGGTATTGGGAACACCGGGATGAATCTCGATGGCGTCGTCTGCCATCGCCTCCTGCGCATTCATATAGGCGGGCAGCTCTTCCAGTTCCACCTTCACTTTGCCAGCAGCAGCCTTTGCGTGCTCTACGGTATCGGCGCAGACGATGGCCATGACATCGCCGTACATGAACACCTTTTTATCACAGATGATGGGGCGGTCGAAGCCGTCGCATTTGTTGCCCGGCATCATTGCCATGCCGTTGATACGATTGGTCCCCTTGACATCCTTTGCCGTGAGGACCCGCTCAACTCCGGGCATCTTCAATGCTTCACTGGTATCAATGGAGAGGATATTGGCATGGGAGACTTCCGCCTGCACCAGTGCGAGCTGGAGGGTCTCCGCTGGCAGCTTCAGACCGAGGTCGGCACCAAAGTCCCAGCGGCCAGTCACCTTGGCCACCGCCGAGGGACGCGGAGCATAACTGCCGAGAATACTCTCCCCGTCTTTGAACTCCCAGAGCAGATCCTGCACGGTGAGTTCTCCGCGCATCACCTTCGCTGCGGCCATAACAGCATCCACCAGTGGCTTGTAGCCGGTGCAGCGGCAGGCATTCCGTTTCTTTTTAAACCACTCCCGCACCTCTTCCCGGGTGGGAGATACATTCTCGTCAAGCAGCGCTTTGGCTGAAACAATGAATCCCGGCGTACAGACCCCGCACTGCGCCCCGCCATATTTTATCCAGGCGGCCTGCAGAGGATGGAGATGTTCAGGATCGCCAATCCCCTCGATCGTGATAATGTCGGCACCATCAGCAATCGTTTTCATCTTGAGCAGGCAGGAACGTTTCACCTGACCGTCAAGGATAATGGAGCAGAGACCACACTGTCCCGCCCTGCATCCGACTTTTGTACCGGTCAGTCCGAGCTGGGAACGAATGACATCCACCAGACGATCTTCGCCATCTACGAGGACCATCTGTTTCAAACCATTAACTGTCAGTTCTTTCTTCTGATAAACACGTTGTCTCGTTTCATCTTTTTCTGGAGCCGGGCAGCTTTCATGGGTGTCACACATAATCTGTTTTTCCTTTTTAGTTTGAAGGGGATTGGAGCCCCGGACAGGGCAGCAATTGATAAGTAACAGACAAAGCGGTTTCTTACATACCTGTTCGCTCTAAAGCGTATCTTGAAAGACCTTGCATTTCGTTCATATTCGGGGGGCAGGAGAAAATTTATCGCAGATATCTTATTGATATCGGAGCCTGGCGCCAACATCCAGGGATAAATTCCCAGCTGCAACCAAAGACAGGCGAAAGGCTGGTTCTTCGCTGTTCCATAAAGGAGTTATCGGTAACGAGTTAACCAGTTTTCGCGAAAAATTCAAGCGCTTCCAGGATTGCCCCGGCAGAGTATTCGTGAAAAAAAGCGTAGATAAAGCACCTTCTTCTCCAGTGAAGGAATGCAGGCATGTGAATGCAACAACAGGGAATTTTGAATAATCTTGTATTTCGTTCATATTCAAGGTTTCCCAACAGCCGATCGGGAGTGTTCAGCACCGCATAAATGGGAGAGTGGGAAGACAGGGAAATACGAAGCAAGAAACAGAACCTCCTGCGCCTGAAAATCTCAGGCACAGGAGGAAAGGGGAAAAATCAGGACAACTCTTTGAGGCCGGCTTCTATAATACCAAGACCTTTTTGCAGCACATCATCTTCAATGGTGAGCGGCATCAACATGCGGATAACATCACCTTTAATCCCACAGTTAAGGAGCAACAGACCACGCTCCCAGGAGTATGCGGAGAGAGCTTTCACCTTGTCAGGAGCCGGAGTTCCATCGGCATTCTGCAGGCTGAATCCCCGCATGGCGCCAATACCGCGCATCTCCCCGACGATGGAGATCTCTTTGCACCATTTTTCAATGGTGGAGGTGAGTTTTTTACCAAGCTCAACAGCCTGATCAAGGACATGTTCTTCCTCATAGGCATCGAGTACCGCAAGGGCAGCGGCACAGGCCATGGGGTTAGCGCCATAGGTTCCGCCGAGGCCGCCAGGCTGTACGGAATCCATGATCTCCGCACGACCAACAACCGCTGACAACGGCATCCCGACGGCGATACTTTTGGCGGTAGTGATCAAATCCGGTTCTACACCCCAGTTTTCAATAGCATACATTTTACCGGTACGGCCATATCCACTCTGAATCTCATCAACCACAAAGACAATACCGTTCTCTTTACAGAAGGCATGCAGTTCTTTGAAGTAATTGTCATCTTTCGGGACCATAAAACCACCCTCCCCCTGCACGCCTTCAATAACCATACAGGCCACGCTCTCGGGATCAATCCCGGTGAGGAAGTAGTTTTTCAGTGCTTCCATGTCACCATAAGGTGCACGATAAACCTCAGGGGCATAGGGACCGAAGTTCCATTTATAGGGCTTCACTTTGGCGGTCATGGCCATGGTCAGACTGGTGCGGCCATGATAAGCCCTGTCAAAAACAATAACTGCCGGCCGTTTTGTATAAGCACGAGCAATCTTTACCGCATTTTCCACGGCCTCGGCGCCGGAGTTGACGAAAACGACTTTCTTTGCGAAATTTCCGGGAGTAACTTTGGTAAGCCGCTCAGCCAGCTCAATGGCATTGGCATAGGGGCTGACCATGAAACAGGTGTGGGTAAACTTTTCAGCCTGGTCTTTCAACGCCGCAACGACTTTCGGATGGCTGTGTCCGAGGTTCATCACGCCGATACCACCGGCGAAATCGATAATTTCATTCCCCTCAACATCCGTGAGAATGGAACCTTTGGCTTTGGCAATAAACGCCTTGGTGCCACAGCTGTAGCCATTGGAAATGACCTTCTCGCGAACCGCCTCAATAGCCGCATTACTGGATGTATCCATTGTAAGTCTCCATGTGAAATTATTCGCATCCTGAATTGTAAAAAGACTCAACCACGCAGATTTCCCGCGCAGACAATCTCGTCAACCTCTGCAGCGTTGCGAGTGTTCCCTGCGGGAGAGAAGAACGCGGCCAGCCCCATACTCCAGGATCCCTTTTACCATACCGTGAGATAAATTTTCCCTGTAAACAGGATTCTCCCCCCGCGGTTATACCGATAAAACCTTTACCAGCCAACTGGCTGTTGATTTAAAACCTTTTATATTTACTGCCAAACATCTGATATTCAATAGCTTCTGAAGTTACACCTTTTATTCTGTTGTCGATAGATTGAACAATATGAAGGATAACACCAAGTATAACCCACCCGCCTACGAGGAACCATTCGATTTCTGTCAATGGTGAAGGTGAACCTAAGGGCAGATACAAATAAAGAAAAAAGAATGCAACACCTATCGCAAGAACCCCGACCAGCTTGCCTGCCTTCACTTTGAAAGGGCGTTCCAGTTCAGGTTCCTTCTCGCGCAACACGAGGAAAGAACATGCCACCATAAAATACGCAACAACCGTTCCAAAGGCACTGGCATCAACAAACCACACGAGAGCCCCTTTGCCGAGAAGAGGTGAAGCTGCCGTAATAATTGCAACGAGGACAATCGCCGTCACAGGTGAATGATATTTGGGATGCACCTTTGCAAAAGCGTCCGGGATCAATTTCGCACGCCCCATGGAAAAGAGAACACGGGTCGCCCCGACAAGAAACCCATTCCAGCTGGTTAAAATTCCGCACATGGCGGCAACAATCATGATTTTACTGAAAATTGGATTCTGCATAACCCAGGCAAAAGCTTCAGCCACCGGGATATTGCGGAACCCCTCTCTCGCCTCTTCAGGTGCGGCAAGGGCCACGCTGAGAATCATCAGGATATACCAGACCGCCGCCATGCAGATGGAAAGAATGAGAATCGTGGCAATTTTGTTTAACGGTAAATTCATCTCCTCAGCTGCCTGGGGGATAACGTCAAAACCAACAAACATTGCTGGAACCATCAGCAATACAGCAACAAACCCCTGCCCGTTGGTGAACATCGGAACCATATTGCCAACATCGCCCTTCACCACACCGGCGACCAGAAAGGCAACCCCGCCAAGAGCCATGGCAATGGTGGCCACAGTTTGGAATATTGCACTGCTTTTCGCTCCCTTGTAATTCACATAGGCCAGCAGCAGAGCCCCAAGAGAACCAATCAGGACAAAGGTGGTGGTCACGTCAAAGCCTGCAACCTGCCACAACACAGGGCCCGCAGGAAGATGATCACCAAAAAGAAACCCCAGTGCCGTAGCAAGGGCGGGGCCTTCCCAGGCCGCTACCCCGAGATAGGCAAAAGCAATCATCCACCCGGTTATCATTGAAGCATTGTAGCCCATGGCACGATATGCAAAAACCACCTCCCCTCCCGCAAGTGGCAGCGCCGGAGTAAGTTCGGCATAGGTCAATCCCACAAAAATGCAGAGAACTGCCCCCACAACAAATGCCAGAATCGCCCCACACACCCCACTGTCGGTAACCCACTTCCCGGCCAGCATGATCCAGCCCCAGCCAATCATCGTTCCAAAGGCGAGGGCGAGAACATCCGTCACTCCGAGAGATCTTTTTAATTTACGTCGCTTTTCTGTCTCTGCCATAAAACCTCCTTATGTTTTTAACCATCTGAATTGATGGTTTTTTTACATGATTTCGCAAAATCTGCTGTCGAAACGACAGCTCAAGTGCTTTCATTTAAAGGAGTTCGATTCTTGTCCTGTTACAACGCAGTTACACATGCAGGGATCTCGCCATGTGGATATTCTGATACATCCTCGTAAGATTATTTTTTTTTGCATTATTGTGATTGAATAGTATTCACAACGGCAACCACCATCCACACCATTTTGATAATACGTCATTTATAACTCTTTTTTGGATCTTCAGAATATCAACACGTCTGCATGTTCTGCACAGAAGGGGAAAAAGCTGGCAGGAAACGCATCCATTCAAAAGCTATGTAAACTACAAAAACGTAGCAAAAAATGAAAGTACAAATTTCCTCTTCGTCGAGTTCTCCTGAAAAGTGCTTTTTGGGGCAGCCCGGGAAAAAGAGGACGCAGGCCTCCTGGAGCAGGCCATGGTTGCAAGGTTCCGGGAAGATTAGAGAAAAGAGTGTACAGGGACTTCATGTCAGTGCTGCAGGAGGAGACATCTTCTGCAGCACCTGAGGATGTTGAAAAGAAAAACACAGAACCAGCACTTACTGAGAAGAGGCCCCGCCCATGGCCACAAGGGCAGCCGTGCAAAACCACGCCCGCGCAATGACTCGATTGCAGACCATCAGCGCCACAAGGGTCACCGGCAGCCCCCCACCGCCTGACTAATAATCACGCCATTTGTCCCCACAGTAAAAGAGCAGAACCACACTATCGGCACCACACCACAAAAGTATTTGCACAGAATCACATCTTTTATTTTAATTCTGACCAGACTTTGTCTTTGATAAAAAGAATTTCCATTACAATTTCTGGGTTAAAAGCTAAGATCCTGGTCTCAATTTTTCCACGAATACGGTCTAAATCAGCGACTGTATTAAAATGAAAATCGTCTGACACCATCAAATGCACAAGCAGAAAGGTGTTACGACCATGCTTCACCACCCTGAATTCATAATCATTTAAAGGGATGTTCTTTGTCGCATCATCCAGTTGTTTTTCCAGTTCATTTACAAAAGGTTCAGGTGGAGCCATATAGAGAACCTCACGCATATTCCTGAATAATATTTTTAGCGGGATTGGTAATGCAACGATAGCGATGACAATTAACATGGCCGGGTCAACATAAGGGACCAGATAATTCCACGGTCCCTGCTGTAAAAATAGCGCCATTGTAAATCCCAACAAGAGACCAAAGCTCAACATGGCATCAACAACCCATTCCAGAGCTTCTACCTCGAGTAATCCTGAACAGCACTTTTTTGCCTTCTTCCAGAGGTGAAAGGCTATGAAAAGACTCCCTAAAGTAGCAATTGCTGCATAAATAATGGGGGCTCCCATACTAATAAGGTTTCCGCCACTAACTATTGATTTTACTGCACCAAAAGCCGCATATATACAGGCTGTAATTACAAAAACAGATTTAAACACATTAATTAATGGTTCGAATTGCGTATAACCGAAATGAAAAGTATCATCATCTGGCCTATCCGCCAACCGAGAAACCTTGAGAGTCAGGAACGCGATACTAAAAGAAATGAGTGAATATATACCATCAAACAGTATCGATTCTGAGCGCGTAAAAAGCGCAAATCCCAGGCCAAGAAATATAAAAACTACAATACTGAACATTGAAAATATTAATGCTTTTTGTTCTATTTTTGCATTGTTCTTCATCTGCGACTCCCTCGAAAACTCATCAAAGTACGTTTTTACTGTTGATGGCTTCTACAGATTCTACGAAATCGTTTTTTATAGACATTCTTCCCTGCAATATTTGCAGCATTCCTGAATCGTGTCTCATCATTACAAACAGTAAAATAAACCGGAAAAATATTCTGTTTAAATTCTTTTTTCACCTATATAAAAAGAGATGATCTGTCGTATCGATCATCATCAATAAACCAATAATTCAGTTATCACCAGCGCCATTACTGCCCCTGATGAACTCAGCAAAGCACCCATTTTTATTTATGGGAACCTTGAATAATCAAGACAAAAAACCGTATCCATTATTTTCAGATTCCGATACGGCTGAAAGTGCCCGGATCACAACTGCGATTTCGCGCTCGCCGAAGGCCACAACGGCAACCGTGCAAAACCACGCCCGCGCATCTTCGGCTGCGGGCCACCACCCTCACTCTCCCGCGCAATAACTCGATTGCAGACCATCACCGCCACCAGGGTCACCGGCAGACACCCCACCGCCTGCCCAATAATCACACCACTTGCCCCCCACTGCGAAGAGCAGAACCACACCACCGGCACCACACCACAAAAGTATTTGGCGTAGTTGAAAAAGGTGGAATAGAGCGGATAACCAAGGCTGTTGAAGGCAGCGTTGGTGGAAAAGAGCACACCGTCAGCAACAAAAAAGAAGGTAAGTCCAGAAAGAAAGAGGCGCAGCAGCTCCTCCCCGTCACCGGAGAGATTGAACATGCCCACCAGCAGATTCTGCCCGGCAAACAACAAAGATGAAACCAGCACCACCACGATAACAGCGAAGATGATAGCGTCACGGTAAGTCTCCCGTACCCGGCCAAAAGATTTTGCCCCGAAATTCTGACCGATAATCGGGCTGATCGCCCCGGAAAGAGCAAAGAGAAAACTGAAGCCCACCGGAATAATTCTGCCGATAGTGGCAAACGCCGCAACTGCGGCATCCCCGTAGCGGGCAATGGCAGCCATCACAAAGGTGGAACCAATGGGCGTCGCGAGATTGGTAAGCATGGCCGGTCCGGCGATAGTCGCCAACGGCCGGATATCGGCGAGTACCCCCTTCAGCGATGGCAGCGTCATCATCTGGTGGATGTAAATCACACACCAGGCGCCGTAACCCGCCATGGCCAAACGCGCCAATACGGAAGAGAGCGCCGCCCCCGCAATACCGAGGTCAAAACCGAAGATAAGAATTGGATCAAGCACCAGATTGACCAGCGCCGCAAAGACGGTGATATACATCGACCGCCGCGCATCCCCCACCGCCCGGAGCAGCGCGCTGTTGACCATACCCGTGACGAGGAGAAAACCCGATGGCAGCAGAATCTTCAAGTAGATCAGCGACAGCTCCAGCGTACGCCCCTGAGCACCGAGACCCCGCAGAATGGGATCCAGCCAGATCAGCAACCCCACCGTTACCGCCACGATAAGCAGGTTGGCCAGCACCAGAGCATTGGCACCAAGATGCCGTGCCCCCTCACTGTCCTCGGCACCTATCCGTGTTGAGGCGACAATCCCCACGGCGATAAGCAGGCCGATGGAAATCCCCGTGACGTAAAAGAGAATCTGCGCCGAAAACCCCACCGCCGCCGCCATCTCCTGTTCACCGAGCAGGTTCAGAAAGTAAAGGTCGATAAGATCGA
>JBFHIO010000024.1:0-11291 GCA_041596435.1 Desulforhopalus sp.
AAAGCCTGTCCCGGGATCGCCCTCAAAAAAAATAGACTCCCCGCGGACGTAGTGTTTTTCTACTGAAATCCCGGAGAGCGCCGCAAGCTGATCATCGGGAAGTGAATCGAAAAGTGAGCTCGATGCAACGAGGTTTTGTTTTATCATTTCACCTGCAATACGAGTGGGTTATAATGGGGCACCCTGAAGGGGTGTCGGTGACCGCAGGAAGTCCTGATGAAATACCTCTACGCGGCGCGGTCAAGCCACGTTTCACCCTCTGTTGCGAGTAGCTTACCTTATGACAAAGCCCGCGTCCCGTCAAAGAAAAATAATCCATATTGATATGGATGCATTTTTCGCCAGTGTAGAACAGCGGGACAACCCGCAATACCGGGGAAAACCTCTTATTGTCGGCGGTTCGCCGAGAAGCCGCGGAGTCGTCGCCACCTGTTCCTATGAGGCACGGGCTTTCGGTATACACTCCGCCATGGCCTCAGCCCACGCCGTACGCTGCTGTCCACAGGCCATTTTTGTTCGCCCCCGCCTTGACCGCTATCGCGAAGTCTCCCTTGAAATCATGGCTATCTTTCACAGCATCACCAACCTCGTGGAACCACTCTCCCTCGACGAAGCCTTCCTTGATGTCACTGAAAACAACCTGGGAGAGAGTTCCGCCACCCGTCTCGCCGAAATCATCCGCAAAGAAATTTACACAACTACCGGTCTCACCGCTTCTGCCGGCGTCTCCTGCAACAAGTTTATCGCCAAGGTGGCCTCCGATATGAATAAACCGGACGGCCTCACCCTGGTGTCCCCGGAACAGGCAGAGGCATTTGTTGCCTCACTGCCCATCGGGAAATTCTACGGCGTCGGGAAAGCCACAGAAAAGAAGATGCTCACCCTCGGTATCAAAACCGGCGCCAACCTTCGCCAATGGACTCTGTCCGATCTCACCTTCCACTTCGGCAAGTCCGGTCAATTTTTCTACAATGTTTCCCGAGGTATCGATGAACGGCCCGTGCAATCCAGCCGGGTGCGGAAATCCATAGGCAGAGAGACCACCCTGAGTGAAGATATTGACGACATTCTGGAAATCCAGAGTATCCTCAATGAACTTGCACAACAGGTGGGAGAGAGCCTGAGTAAACGTCGTGAGAGAGGCTTCACCCTCACTCTGAAGGTTCGTTTTCAGGATTTCACCACGATAACCCGCTCACACACAAGCCAAATGCCAATTGTCAGCGACTTTGACATCTGCATGTTGCTGCCTTATCTCCTTAGTCAGGTGGAGTTCCGCGGCAAAAAGATACGTCTGCTCGGCGTTACCGTGGGTAAACTCGCCCGCGACGATGAGCCGCGCCAGCTGCTGCTGCCCTTTATGAAAAGAATGTCGACGCACATGCAATGGGACGACTGACGTCCCGCCCCACAAAAGAGAGTAAGAATGAAAGACCTGCTGAAAGCCATCTGGAAAATACTGAAATATGCGGACACTTTTTTTACCTTTATCCGTCATGCCATCCTTAATGTTGTCCTGCTTATCTGCGTAGTCGCAGTGGCAGTAGTTCTGCTCAATCGTGAAGATAAAGAAAACGCGGCCTCAAAAATCCCCGCAAACTCCGTACTGCAACTCAACATCACCGGAAAGATTGTCGAACAGGAGGTTTCCAGCGACACCCTCTCCGCCCTGCTCTCCGATCTCGGCGATTCCGATGACAGCAATACCTGCCTGCAGGACATCCTTGATGTCATCCACCATGCAAAAAACGATAACCGTATCAAGGCGATCTTCCTCGACAGCAGCAAGATGGACGGTGCCTCCCTCAATCAGCTCACCGTTATCGGCGAGGCTCTGAAAGATTTCCGATCCTCAGGGAAAAAAGTGCTGGCCGGGGCTGACAGCTACAGCCAGGGCCGCTACTATCTCGCCTCCTGGGCTGATACCATCATGCTCAACCCGATGGGTTCAGTTGATATCTTTGGTCTGGGGCGCTACTCCCTTTATTTCAAAGATGCAATCGACAAGCTGAAGATGAAATATTACATCTTTAAGGTCGGCACCTATAAATCCGCCATTGAACCACTGATCCGCAACAACATGTCCGACGCCGACAGAGAGCAGTCGATGCAGTGGCTTGATTCCCTCTGGGGGGACTACAGCAGCCACGTGGTCGCCAATCGCAGGTTAAAGCCAGACGCGCTGCAGCTCTACACCGAAAATATGCAGATTAATCTCGAGACTCTCTACGGAGACAGTGCCGAAGTTGCCAGAGGTGCCGGTCTGGTGGATATGCTCACCACCCGCCCCCAGATGCTGGATGAGATAACCAGAGTTGCCGGAAAAGATATGGAATTAATCTCCCTGCGCCAATACCTCAAGGAAGGCGGTGTGCCCCGCAGCTTCGCCGGCAGAGAGGGTAATATCGGCGTTATCATCGCCGAAGGAACAATCATTGATGGCAGGGCCCCCACAGGACAGATAGGCGGTGACACCATCGCTCAGATGCTTAAAGATGCGCGCCTTGACGATGATATCAAGGCAGTTGTTCTGCGGGTCAACTCCGGCGGCGGCTCAGCTTTCGCCTCAGAAGTAATTCGTGAAGAGCTGCTGGAACTGAAAAAAAGCGGCAAAAAGATTGTCGTCTCCATGGGCTCCATGGCCGCTTCGGGCGGCTACTGGATTTCTGCCAGTGCAGACAAAATCATCGCCAGCCCGACCACCATTACCGGCTCCATCGGGGTCTTTGGCGTCCTGCCCAACTTTAGTGACAGCTTGAACGCCATCGGCGTGCACAGCGACGGTGTGGGCACGACTCCCCTTGCTGCGGGGGTAAACATTGTGCAGCCACTGTCGGACAACATCCAGTCGATGATTCAGCTCTCGGTAGAAAATACTTATAACCGTTTCCTCAACATCGTCGCCAGCGGCCGGAATATTCCTGTGCGCAAGGTCGCGGAGATAGCCGAAGGGCGTGTCTATGCGGGAAGAGATGCGAAGAAGCTCGGCCTCGTTGACGAACTGGGCGACATGCAGCGGGCCATCACTGTGGCGGGAAAACTCGCGAAGGTACAGCCAAAGCCCATCCTCATTCGTCCGAAACAGAGCATGAAAGAAAAACTCATGCAGTTCCTCAGTTCAACCAGAGCACACGTCACGACCTTTATGCTGGCCGGCCAGCTCGGCAAAGTTGTCAGTGAACTGGAGAAACAGCATTCAGTCGCAGTTGACAGCGCACTGGGGAAATTCAATGATCCGAAGGGAATTTACTCATGGGAACCGGAAATACAGCCGATACGCTGAGAAGATTGAGAAACGGACCGAAAGGTTCCCCAAAACTCCCGTTCCCCCTGTAACTACTATTTAAGAGAAAAAAATATGACCAGTTTTAAAAACACCATGCAGCTCGCCGAAAAAGCTGATTTCATGGCACTTGATTTCGAGACCGCATCCAGTTCAATGGAGAGTGCGTCCTCCGTAGCAATTGTCTTTGTTAAAGACGGCGAGATCGTCGGCGAAACCCAGTCTCTCATCCATCCTCCGGGAAATAAATTCAACAGCTTCAACATTGAACTCACCGGCATCACCCCGGAGATGACGCAAAACGCTCCTACCATCGCCGAACTGTGGGAGAATGATGGCATGGATATTATCCTGAAGGAATTTTGTCCCTTTGTCGCCCACAATGCAGTGTTTGACCATACTGTTCTCCATAAAAGTCTGGAGATATACGGCATTACGATTCCAACTCTCTCCACCACCTGTACTGTCCAGCTCTCCCGTAAAGTCTTTCCAAAGCTTCCCAACCACAAGCTGCCGACCGTCTCAAAATATCTCGGCATCGAACTCAACCACCATGATGCCCTGAGCGATGCGAGGGCCTGTGCCATGATCATGGCCCGTATCCAGAAGATGAACAGAACGCTGTTTGCCATGTAGTAAAGGGGACCTTAAACGGCTTGTATTTCGTTCATATTCGAGGTCCCCTAAAAAAAAAGGCTCCCGGAGAGAAATCTCCGGGAGCCTTGAATATATACTGGAGCCAGCAAGCGGAATCGAACCGCTGGCCTGCGCTTTACGAGAGCGCCGCTCTACCAACTGAGCTATGCTGGCAATTACTGCACGGGAAACAGATACACCCGTTTGCGGCACAACATATATCAGGTAGGAGTTGAAAATTCAACCAATTTGCAATATAAGGCTCTAAAAATTATCTTTTTGTCCGTTTGTTAACCAGTAACAACAACCTGCCCATGCCAGCTAAACGTATCGTCAGTCGCATCATCATACTCCTGCTTTTTGCATCGCTTCTTGCTCTCGCGGGTTGTTCCGGCGACAGAGACTCCGGTTGCTTCTCCTGCCATGAGGGATATGACAAAACCATGGGCACCTCCCACAATTTTTCCTGCACCACCTGTCATGGTGGACAGGACAGGGCAGACAAGAAGGAAAAAGCACATAACAATCTTATAGCCCGTCCGGCCAGCCCCGCTCAAATGAATGAAAAATGCGGGGAGTGTCATAAAGAGATTGCTGCCGCCCTGCCCCATACCAGTCATTATACACTCTCTCGGTCCACCAATCTCTTCCGCAATGCTTACGGCGCTCCGGAGAAAGTGCAGAGCTTTAGCGAGATAGAGTCCCATGCGAATCCGCAGAATCCGCTGGAGCTTGCCGATGATCTCCTCCGCCGCCGCTGCTACCGCTGCCATATTTTCTCTCCAGGAGACGAATACTCCGCCGTGCGCCATGGAGTTGGCTGCGCCGCCTGCCACATGCAGCTGAAAGAAGGCTCAAGCACACCGCACTCCTTCCAGCAGCCGGGAGATGAACAGTGCCTCTCCTGCCACTATGGAAATTATGTCGGTGCCGATTACTATGGCCACTTTGAACCTGACTTTAGACCGGAATATCGGACCCCCTGGTGGACCAGCGATGAAGCTGCCGCTGCCCGTCCGTGGGGGGTTGAATATATCCAGCTCATACCTGATATTCATCAGCAGAAGGGAATGCAGTGTATCGACTGCCACAGCGGCAGCGAACTCATGAAGGGAGGGAAAGGCCTTGCCTGTGCCAGCTGCCACGATGGCGAAGCACTGCAGACAGCCCTTCCCGGCGGAGTAAAAGCAGAGAGCGGCATCTTTACCTTTACCGACCACAACGGGCAGATTCACCCGCTGCCCCTCATGCAAAACCCGGCACATCTCATGAAAAAGGTGGATTGCCAGGTCTGCCACGCTCAATGGGGCTTCAATGATATGGGGAAGCATTATCTCCGTTCTGATACCCAAAACTATGACCAGTTCCTCAACCTCGCCATCCAGGGCAGCTCAGAAGTGGAACGCATCGTGCAGACCAGCGACAATTCCAGGGGAGAAAAATTTCCACTCGTCATGACCGATAAAATCACCGGTAAAGCGATGCCCGGAGTATGGTATAAGGGTTTTCTCATGCGGCGCTGGGAAGAGGTTCAACTGGGCCGCCGCGCCGACGGAACCATCACCACCGTGCGCCCGCTGCTCGACTATCAGATTTCCTGGATCGATAAAGATGGAGAGTTGCGTATTGACAGTGCAGATGCTCATCCCGACAGGGGGGAATATCAGCCCTACACTCCGCATACCACAGGTCCTGCCGAATTGCAGTATCTTGAGCGTATTAGATTGTTCCGCCGTCATGAAGGAGATTCTGAGGCGCAGTAGCGCGTCTGGATTAAAGCCGCTAATCCATAAAAACAGCCACCGTTCGTGAAAAAAATATTGAGAAAATCCCCCCATATACCACCCTTTTTCTCCCAGCCAGGAGTGTTCGGGAGTCTGTTCCGCTCTCTCATTCTCGCAGGGGTGGTGTTTTCCCTTGTGTTCACAGGTTCACCCTCGGCAGCCCAGGCAAAGAAGATTCCCCCCACCCAGCGCCCCTACGTCATCGACAGCAAAACCTATTATCCCATCCCCACCGCTGAAGGCTACACAAAAGAGGGTATCGCCTCATGGTATGGGCCGGGTTTCCACGGTCATAAGACATCAAACGGCGAAATCTACGACATGCATGAGATGACGGCAGCGCACAAGCTGCTGCCGATGAATACCATGCTGCTGGTACACAACCTGGAAAATGACAGGAAGGTGGTCGTACGGGTCAATGATCGCGGTCCCTTTGTCCGCGACAGGATTATCGACCTGAGCCATACGGCAGCGAAGGCACTGGGAATATTAAAGAAAGGAACAATGCGGGTGGAGATTATTGCGCTGGCAAACAAATTCAAGAAGAGAAAAGACGGCAGCACAGTGCTGAGTTACGACGATATTCAGCATGGAGACTACTTCGTGCAGATCGGAGCCTTTCGATATCGGGGCAACGCCGAGGCACTGGCAAAACGTTTTCACGACGCCGGACACAACACGATGATCTATCGCTGGCAGGGGGAAGAACAGGAGTTATTCCGCCTGTGGGTTTATGTGGGGCACACCCTGAACCGGGCAGAGGATGCGGAACGCAGACTTCAGAACAAAGGCTATGACGGCGCATTTATCGTGCGCTACGACAAAGAACAAAAGCAACCGCTCAGTGCCGCGCCCCGCCGTCTGCTTTCAGATTCACCTCGCGTACGATAAGCATCACCCGTGCAATTTCCTGCTGAATCTTGATTCCGGGTGCACTCTCAACTCCAGAATTAAGATCAAGCCCCCAGGGCTTCAACTGCGTCATGGCGGGGACGACATTGCCACGATTCAGCCCGCCGGCAAGAAAAAAAGGTCTGGCAAGCTGCAGCTTTTTCACGAGCTCCCAGTCAAAACAATGCCCGGTCCCGCCCTTTTCACCTTTCACGAAGGTATCCAGCAAAAAAGCATCCACCACATTATTATAATCGGCAAAATCAGCAGCCGAACTCGCCTCTCCTACACGAAAGGCCTTAAGCAGGCTAAGCGACGGCATCCGCTGTCGCAGCCCGGCACAGAAATCCGCACTTTCGCTGCCGTGCAGCTGCACAGCCGTGAGCCGGGCAAGAGTTACCGTCTGCTCAATTTCATCCAGAGCTGCATCAACAAAAACCCCGACCCGGTGGACAAAGGGCGGCAGTTTTTCGGAAATATTTCCCGCCTTCTCTGGTTCTATATATCTCGGGCTCTTCGCATAAAAGATAAATCCGACAGCATCCGCTCCCGCATCTGCCGCCGCAAGTGCATCTTCCAGCCTTGTCATGCCACAGAATTTAACCCGCGTGCGGGTTGTCACAAAATCTGCCTCTGGTTTCGCCATTATTGCCCCCCTCGCAGAGCCTGGAGCAGTTCGCTCTTTGCTCCCGCGCGCATCAGCGTCTCGCCAATCAGTGCTCCGGCAATACCTGCATCCCGCAGACGTTTCATGTCGGCAACACTGGTCAGCCCGGATTCACTCACCAGCGGAATCTCCGGAGGCACCATTTTCTGCAGACGGAAGGTTGTTTCAATATTAACGGTAAAATCGCGCAGGTTACGGTTGTTCACGCCAAGCAGGCGCGGCCGGCCGGTATCCAATACCATTTCACACTCCGCCTCATCATGCACCTCCACCAGAACATCCATGCCCTTCTCTTCGGCCTGGTCGTGATAGTCCGCGAGCTGATTCTGTTCAAGGATGGCGGCGATAAGAAGGATGGCATCCGCACCGCAGCAGGCAGCTTCGTCAATCTGCAGCGGATCAATAATAAAATCCTTCCGGATAACCGGCAGCTTCACCGCGGCCCGGGCCTGCATGAGATAGAGAAGACAGCCCTGGAAAAACTGTTCGTCAGTAAGCACTGAGATACACGATGCGCCCTGCTTCTCGTAGTTGCGGGCAATCTCGATCGGAAAGAAATTCTCGCAGATAACTCCTTTGGAGGGCGATGCTTTCTTCGCCTCGGCAATAATCCCCACACCCTTTGCACTGAGCAGAGATTGAATAAAACCGCGCGGTGCCTCCACCGGTTTATCGGCAAACTCCCGGGGAATCTGAATTCCGTTACGGTAGAGAAGCTCAACCTCTTCCTTCTTGCGATCTACAATAGTATCAAGGATAAAAGACATATCTCAATTTTCCGTATTAATGAATAAAAGCTGTAACAGAATGTGACTCAACCACATGTCACGAGCACATTGAAATGTTTCACCGTGCTTTTCTCTGCAAAGAGTTGAAACACATCTTACCCGTAGTCAACAAAGAAGAACCTTGAACCAGTTTGTATCTCGTTCACATTCAATGCACAGGAGAAAATTTACCCGCCTATATGACTGATATCGGAGTCTGCGCTTACCTCCGAGGATAATTTTTTGACTGTAACGAAGAAGATGGATGAAATACTGGTTATTCGATGTCTCCTCAGGCCTGTGCCTTTGAAAAAGCGGCCAGCGCCTCTACTTTTTCGAGAGCTGCACCAGAATCAATAATCTCTGTGGCCAGCTTCACACCGGCCAGCGGGTCGGCAGCACGGTCAAGCATCATCAATCCGTAAGCGGCGTTCATCAGCACCATGTCACGCCGTGCACCTTTGGCACCGGAGAGAACATCGCGCAGGATCTGTGCAGATTCCGCGGCAGTGGCACCGCCCTGAATATCCGCCAGTGACCAGCGACCGAGGCCGAGCTCTTCCGGCTCAATACTGTATTCCCGTACACTGCCGTCTTTTCCTTCAGCAATCCAGGTGGTTCCGGTAACGGTGAGTTCATCAATTCCCCCCTCCCCGCAGGCGAAGATAATCCGCTTCGCGCCGAGGCGCACCATCACTTCAGTGAGGGGCCGGGTCAGCTTCTTATCGAAAACACCTGAAAGCTGTACATTAGCCCCTGCAGGATTGGTCAGCGGCCCGAGAATATTAAATACGGTCCGAATACCGAGTTGTTTCCGCGGCCCGGCGGCATACTTCATGGCATTGTGCAGGTTGGGAGCAAACAGAAAACCGAGACCAACCTTTCGTACACTCTCACCAACCTGCTCTGCATTCAGACCAAGGTTGACACCAAGCGCTTCGAGCACATCAGCGGCGCCACACTTGCTGGAGATACTGCGATTGCCATGTTTGGCAACGGGCACTCCCGCCGCGGCCACCACAAAGCTGGTACAGGTAGAGACGTTGAAGGTTCCCGTACAATCCCCACCAGTGCCGACCACCTCAAAGAGGTCTTCTCCACCTGCGGTATCTACGCCGGTATTCACTCGGGTCGCCTTTTCGCGCATTACCCTTGCCGCGCCGACGATCTCATCCACAGTCTCGCCCTTCATGCTCAGTGCGGTGATAAAGGAGCCGATCTGTGCATCAGTGGCATCGCCCCCCATGATATCACCCATTACGCCGACCATCTCCTCTTCAGTGAGATTCTCGCCGGTTACCACTTTGCCAATTCCTTCCCGTATATTCATATCTTCTCTCCAGCTGTAGTTCTGTGAAAGTCACTTCTTCCTTTAAAATTCCTTCAGCCAGTCGTCAGCCATGAAGTTCTGCAGCAGCCGCACCCCGGCGGGAGTCCTGATCGATTCAGGATGGAACTGTACACCCTCCATCGGCACTTCGCGGTGGCGCATGCCCATCAGTTCCCCGGTATCACTGCGGCAACTGATCTCAAAACAGTCCGGCAGACTTTTTTCTTCGGCGACAAGACTGTGGTAACGCATCCCTTCAAAGGGGTTTTCCATCCCGGCAAAAATCCCTTTGCCATCATGGCTTATCGGGCTGGTTTTACCATGCATCAAACGCTCGGCACGCACGACCTTGCCACCAAAAGCAACCGCCATTGACTGGTGACCAAGGCAGACGCCGAGAATGGGCACCCTGCCGGCAAAGTGGCGGATCGCCTCCACCGAGATTCCCGCCTTGAGCGGAGTGCAGGGACCGGGGGAAATCATCAATCGATCCGGCTTCAGCGCCTCAATCTCCTGCAGGGTAATTTTATCATTACGGAAGACGCGGATATCCTCACTGCGTCCCTCCGCCTGTGCAGCGGCGTGAATAACCTGCACAATATTCCAGGTAAATGAATCGTAGTTATCAATAACAAGCAGCATATCAGAATCCCCTCTCAGCCAGTTCTACCGCCCGGCGCAGGCCGAGGGATTTGTTGACGGTCTCTTCATACTCCTTCTCTGCTACAGAATCGGCAACAATTCCCGCCCCCGCCTGAATCCAGAGATCCTCTCCTTTCATAACAAAGGTGCGGATAGTAATGCAAAAGTCCATATTATCGGAGAACCCGAAATACCCCACCGAACCGGCATAAGGTCCGCGACGGTCCGGCTCCAGCTCATCAATAATCTGCATGGCACGAATCTTCGGCGCCCCGCTCACCGTTCCGGCAGGGAAGCTCGCCTTGAGCACGTCAAACTGATCCAGGCCATCGGCAATCTCACCGCGAACCCCGGAAACGATATGCATGACGTGACTGTAGCGTTCGATAACCAGCAGATCGTCCATCCAGACCTGTCCAGGTTTGGCTACCCGGCCAACGTCGTTACGACCAAGGTCCACCAGCATCATGTGCTCAGCAATTTCCTTGGGATCGGCCAGCAGCTCTTTCTCCAGTGCAAGATCCTCTTTAAGGGTCGCACCGCGCTTTCTCGTCCCGGCAATGGGCCGCAGGTAAATCTCACGACCTTCCTTACGCACCAGAATTTCCGGTGAAGAACCAATCTGCAGGATATCTCCCATCTGCAGATAAAAAAGATAGGGACTGGGATTGATATGGCGCAGTGCGCGGTAGAGCACCATCGGCGAGAGCTTTGTAGTGGTGTGAAAGCGTTGCGAGAGTACCACCTGGATAATATCACCCTGGAGGATATATTCCCGCGCCTTCTCAACCATTGCCTCAAACTCCTCTTTCTTGAAGTTGGAGGAAAACTCATGGGCAGAAGATCCTTTCACAGAATCGCTAAAGAGAGCGTCGTCTACCGGTTTGCGCAGGAGTGCGGCAATGCGCTCCACTTCCTGCACCGATTCTTTGTAGAGCACGGCGGCATCACCGTCATCAACCCGAACCCAGCAGATAATGGTCAGCGTCTGCTTGAAGTTGTCGTGGGCGAGGATGAAGCGGGGAATCATGAAAGAGGAGTCTGGCAGGTCGTGCTGCGGTTTACTGCTCGGCAAATCCTCCATGAAACGAACCATGTCGTAGCCGAGAAAACCAACCGCTCCGCCGGAAAATCTGGGCAGCTCCGGGGCAACCTGCGCCCGGCAGGAAGCAAGAAGATCCTGCAGTGCTTCGAGGGCATCCCCGGAGAAATCTTTCTCCTTCGCTGTCCCGTTAAAGAATTCGTTGATATGTATCTGTTCACCCTGTGAGGTGAAGGTGACAAGAGGGTC
>JBFHIO010000025.1:0-11285 GCA_041596435.1 Desulforhopalus sp.
AGATCATAGTTGATACCTACGGAGGCCGTGGTTCCCATGGTGGTGGAGCCTTTTCTGGCAAGGATCCGTCCAAGGTTGACCGCTCCAGCGCCTACTATGGCCGCTATGTTGCAAAAAACCTTGTTGCAGCGGGTATTGCCGATGAACTCGAGGTTCAGGTTGCCTATGCAATTGGCATCAGCCAGCCGGTCTCTGTCAATGTGAACAGCTTTGGAACCGGGAAAATCAGCGATGAGCAAATCATCAAACTGATCAGGGAATACTTCGACCTGCGTCCGAAAGCCATTGTGCAACAGCTTGACCTTCTTCGCCCCATCTACCGCCAGACAGCCGCCTACGGTCATTTTGGCCGTGAATTACCAGACTTTACCTGGGAGAAAACAGACAAGGCTGATCTTCTTAGAGACGCGGCAAAACTCTGATTCCAATCTCATCACACAACAGGAAGTCATACCCCGCTGAAGCTCCTTTTCAGCGGGGTTTTTCTTTACCGGCCAGACTTACATCTCCGGAGAGGATTTCGTGCAGTTTACCCTGGTCATCGCGCAGAAAAAGCACCCCTTCATCGTCAGGCCCCAGAGCCACACCTCTCACCACAGAACCATCGGCACTGACACACTCCATCCGTTTTCCCTTGAGATAATCAAGCCTGCGCCATTCATTAAGAATCTGCGGGAATTCGCCCTGCTCGAAGCGCCGAAGCTGTTCCAGTAACACCGTCCTCAGTGCCACAGCAAGTTTCTCTGGATCTGCCTGTCTTCCACTCTCGATAAAGAGAGAAGTAGCCTTCTCCTGCAACTCTTCAGGAAAATCCTCCCGTCGCTGCCTGATGTTCAACCCGACACCAAGGATAACAAAGGGTTCTTCTGCAAGAGGAGAAGCCTCAGCCAGTATCCCGGCTATCTTGCGCCCGTCTATAAAGAGATCGTTAGGCCATTTCAACGCCACTCGTTTTTCTTTTCCTATTAAGCCCTGCAGCAGTTTCGCTGCTGCCACCCCCGCAACCAGTGTAATCTTTGAGAATTCTTCCACAGGAACTTGCGGTCGCAGGACATAGGAGACATACAGGCCGTCTCCCCGCCTGCTGCTCCAGACCTTTCCAAGCCGTCCGCGCCCGGCTGTCTGCTCCAGTGCCCACACGGCACTTCCATGTACAGCCCCGGCTTCTGCAGCTCTACAGGCCTCAATATTGGTTGATTCAGTCGTTGTCAGAAAGAGCAGCTCCATCTTTCATTCCTCAAAACAAGAAAAAAGGCACAAAGGGCAAATGCCCTTTGTGCCAGTAAACACTCAAAACGGATGAAGAAAAATCAATCTTTTCCTTCTTCAATCTTGGCATCCTCGTCCTGAATACGGGAAGGAATACCATACATGGTCGTTGATCCGGAAGACCAGAACATAAGGCGTCCTTCACGAACCATCTCATTTGCGACGTTTTTAATCACCCGAGGCTTACTGTCAGGATCACATACATAAAAATCCTTGATATACAACTGCGGCTTGGGAGATTTGGTAGCTTTCTCCTCAATGGCGTCTTTCAATGCGTCTTTTTCCAATGCCATGGTGCAGCTCCTAAATAGAGGTTGAAAGCATTAATGGAGTGCCGGGGAGAATCTCTCTCCCCGGCACAGGCCATGCTTATTTAATAGCGTTGGTGTACTTGAACTGCGTGGAAGTCCGCCAGGTATCATATGCAAGGCGATAATCATCAATGCTCTTATCCGTAAACGGAATTTCACATTTCTCGAAGAATTTCTCCCAGCCGATCCGTTCAGCCCACTCGCCGACGCGCTCATATTTCTTGGCATCTGCAGCATAGGTTTCTACAATCTTCTTAACGGCACTAACAACCTCCGGCCAGCGAGGAGGAGTATTCGGGAGCCATGGAATAACCAGTTTGGAGAATTTCGGCATGGTTCTGGAGTTGGAAACCTTACCACCAACAAGAATGGCAATACCGTCACCCTCAGGGTCAGCCAGAGGCATGGCCGGGCACATGGTATAGCAGTTACCACAGAACATGCAGCGACTGTCATTTACTTTGACAGTTTTAATCTCTTTACCATCCACTTCTGTTTTGGCAGGCTTGATTGCGCCAGTAGGACAGGCAGCGATAGCAAGCGGGATCTCACACACACCGGTGATACGGGAGTGGTCAATCATCGGCGGTTTACGGTGAATTCCGAGAATAGCAATATCAGAAGCATGAACAGCACCACACATATTCAGGCAGCACGCAAGGGCGATACGAACCTGAGCAGGGAGTGACATGGTTGTGAAGTATTCGAAGAGCTCATCCATAACAGCTTTAACAACACCAGAAGCATCGGTAGCCGGAGTATGGCAGTGAACCCAGCCCTGGGTATGAACGATATTGGTAACACCGGCACCTGTTCCACCAACCGGGTAGTTGTTACCATAACTTGCGAGAGTATCAAGCAGAGGCTGAACCTTCTCTTTGGAATCAACCATGAACTCAATATTGTTACGGGTAGTGAAACGAAGGTACCCGTCACAATGTTTGTCTGCGATGTCACAGACTTCACGCAGATATTCGATAGATACGAGGCGGGCGCAACCAACACGCACAGTGTAGACTTCGTCACCGGTTTCAGATTTATGCATAAGGACGCCCGGCTGGGGAATTTCATGCCACAGCCATTTGCCCTTGTTCGCCTTGATGATCGGCGGATGAAACTCCTCATAGTACCGGGGACCGATATCAGAGATACGGCCTTCCATCGGTTTCTCAGGATTATAACCCATTGTTAATCTCCTATATTTTTTGACAGTCCCTCATCGGGACCTGTTAATCAGAAATCAGTTCAACAAACCGACGTTACGCTGCATGTTTTTTACGGAATTCAACAACATCGCGTTCCCAGCCACCGGGGACTTCTTCTTCTTTCCAGAAGACATACGGGTTGGAGCGGGGTTCTTTAATATGCTGCGGCAGGGGCTCAAGACCCATGATCCGCAAGAATTCGGGCAGGCCGAAACGCTGCATGGTTTCACCACAACGCTCACGGTTTTTACCTTCTACCATCCACCAGTCCCAAATCTTCTCGATAAAGTCAATGAGCTCTTCGAAGTCATTTGCTTTGTCAACTTTCATGAAGGGAACAATCATGGTGGCGAATTGTGCACCGTCAAGGATCGGAGCTTTTGCGCCGACACAGATAGTGGCACCTTTGTCTTTCCCGGGGCGAAGGGCACGGGGCATAACGTTGATGCAGTGCATGCAGCGGGTACATTCGCTGTTATCAATTTTCAGTTCGCCATCTTCCATCCACATACATTCAGTGGGGCAGAGGTCTATAACTTCTTTCTGAATATCGAATTTACCCCAGTCACGACCGGAGTGAGCACCACCGTTTCCGGGATAGTTTCCAGCAATATATTCTTTTACGGCAGCCTGGTCGATTTGAATATCATCGCGCCAGGTACCGATAACCGCCACATCTGAACGGGCAATAGCGGCAACACAGTCGTTCGGACAGCCGGAGAATTTAAATTTAAATTTATACGGGAATGCAGGGCGATGGAGCTCATCCTGATATTGCATGGTGAGGTGATAACATGCTTCTTCAGTATCGTAGCAGGCCCACTCACAGCGGGATTGTCCAAGGCAGTTGGCGGGAGTCCGAAGGTTGGAACCGGAACCACCGAGATCCTGATTCAGCTCATGGGTCAGATCCCAGAACATCGGCTCAAGTTCTTCTGTACGGCAACCGAGAAGAATAATGTCACCCGTTGAGCCATGCATGTTGGTCATACCAGAACCATGTTTCTCCCACAAATCACAAAGCTGACGCAGAAACTTGGTAGTATAATATTTGGAAGAGGGCTGATTAACCCTCATGGTATGGAAATGTTCAACGCCAGGGAATCTTTTCGGAAGATCGACATAACGACCAACGACACCACCACCGTATCCGAAAACCCCTACGATTCCACCATGTTTCCAGTGAGTAATTCTATCCTCGTAAGACAATTCCAGAACACCAAGGATGTCCCAGCATTCAGGCTTGCTTTCAGCCTGTCTTTTAATGTCGGATACAAAGCTCGGCCACGGGCCAGACTCCAGTTCATCCAACAAGGGTGTCTCATGCTTTGCCATGATTTCCTCCTTTGAGTTACAGTTTAAAAACTCCCACCCTCTTCGGGATGGCAAGTCCTCCTTAACATATCTATCCAGTAAAAATACTACATCAGCTGAATGTCTATTCAGTATGTGAGCATATCTTTACCACCCCTCTTTGTCAACAAAAAATCGGAAAACGGAGACACGGCAAATACATCTTCATATCCCCGAAAAATCTTTCATTCTTCACCCTGTAACAGCCTTGAGGAAACAGCTTTCGATACCGTCCCCGGCAGGAGCCCCTGCCTCCATCTGCTTGAGAAAACCACCCGCGAGCACCTTACCAAGCTGAACTCCTTCCTGATCAAAGGAATTGATATTCCAGCAGAAGCCCTGGAGAACGATTTTCGCCTCGTAAAGAGCAAGTAATGCACCGAGACTCCGGGGATCCAGCCGTTGCCCCATGATTATTGTTGAAGGCCGGTTCCCGGCAAAGAAGCGGTTCGGGTTATCTGACTTCTGCCCAATGGCAAAGGCAACGGACTGTGCATAGAGGTTCGCCAGCAGTTTCTGCTGAGAGGTCGTTTTCTGCACTTCAAGGTCATGACCATACTGTGATTTCTGAAACCCGATAAACTCCACCGGAACGATCTCCGTCCCCTGATGAAGCAGCTGATAAAAGGCATGCTGACCGTTTGTGCCAGGCTCTCCCCAGATAATGGGCCCGGTTTTGGCGGTAACCTTTTTGCCGTCGCGGGTGATCGACTTGCCGTTACTCTCCATGTCGCATTGCTGTAAATGCGCCGGAAAACGGTGCAAGCCCTGCGAATACGGAAGTACTGCCACCGTCGGATACCCGAGGAAGTTGTGGTTCCATACCCCCAGCAGAGCCAGCAGCAGAGCCGGATTCTCCCGTAGAGAAGTTCCCTCGGCAAGGCGGTCCATCTCGTCCGCACCTTCCAGCATGCTCATGAAACCTTCGAAACCGAGGAAGAATCCAAGACTCACAGCTCCCACCATTGAGGTCGCGCTGTAACGACCGCCGATATAATCGAACATGTAAAAGGAACGCAGATAGTTCTCCGGATTGTCCAGCGGACTTCCCTCACCGGTAACGCCAACACAGTGTTTCTTCGGATCGAGGCCAGCATCCCGTAAAGCAGTCTGCACCAGTGTTTCGTTGGTAAGGGTCTCAAGAGTCCCACCACTTTTAGAGACAGTGACCACCAGACACTCTTCAAGATTCACTTCGCCGAGCCGGCGGGCTGCGTCATCAGGATCAACATTAGAGATAAAATGAACCGAACGTCCCTTGATGCCGTATGGCAGCAGCGCCTCGTAAAGCGCCCGCGGACCAAGATCCGACCCCCCTATCCCCACATGAATAATCGTAGTAAAAGATTTCCCTGTACTTCCGGTCAGTGTGCCATCGGTCACCTCGCCGAGAAAGCGCTTCAACTTTTCCAGCTCAGCTCTCGACTGGGCCGCAGCGGACGGTTCACAGGGGGGCAGATGAAAATGATCCCGGGAAGAGGTGTGCAGAACCTGGCGGTTCTCACTCTCAACATCCTCGATCTTATTCATTACCGCACCACGACGCATCGCCTTGAACTGCTCAACAATCTTCAGTTCATCGGCCATCGTCTGCAATCCAGTCAGGACCTCATCATCAACACGCTGGGTGGCGTAATGCAGATTGAGCAGCGGAGTCCGACAGGCATATTTCTCCAGCCTGTTTCCGACAGTAAGGGCGTTCTCCGCCGTCAAATCAAAGGGCGTCTCAGCAAGCTGCCGCAATGTATTATAAACGGTCGTCTCCTGAAAATTACGGTATCTCATGTTTCTCTCCTTTTCATTTATTCGACAAACTCCTTTTAAAAAGAGCAGCCTGCACAAGTGGTTGAGAGGTCTTTCCCGACAACGCCTTTCAGCTTAACTTCGAGCGGCTCCTTTTTCTCCGTTTACTTTCATCTGCGCAATCGTTGCCGCATAGTCGTCACTGCCATACACCGCAGATCCTGCCACAAAAAGTGTAGCACCGGCAGCGGCAACTTTTTCAATGGATGCCGGACTGATACCGCCGTCTACTTCAATTATAATCTCTTTGTCCAGTGCCTTGATACGCTGACTCAGTTCACGAATCTTCCTCAGCGTAGACGGGATGAAACTCTGCCCGCCAAATCCCGGATTCACCGACATCAGCATCACCAGATCCACCTCTTCAAGAATATAATCAAGCGAGCTCAACGACGTCGCCGGGTTGAGCACGACACCTGCCCGGCATCCCAGCTCATGAATCCGTGCCACCGTGCGGTGGAGATGGGTGCACGCCTCCACATGCACCGAGATAATATCTGCCCCCGCGGAAGCAAAATCTTCCAGATATTTATCTGCTTCAATAATCATCAGGTGAACATCAAGGGGTTGCTTTGCCACCTTTTTCGCCGCCTTCACAATCAGCGGACCAATTGTAATATTGGGGACAAAACATCCATCCATAACATCAATATGAATGAGGTCGGCACCACCCTTCTCCACCGCACGAATCTCCTCACCAAGACGGGAGAAATCGGCTGAAAGGATAGAAGGGGCTATCTGAATTTTTCCACTCATGGGAACTCCATTTAATATCTAAAAAAGGATACAGGGAAAGTGCGGGAAAAATGTCCCTCACCGAACCCTGCGCACCTGGTCACCCGGCAGACTCTCTACCAGACCGTCAAGTTCCAGCATCAACAGCAGCTCACTCACTCGACCTGGGGAAAACCCGCTGCGCTCTATAATATCGTCCTTTGCAGCGGCATAGTTTTCAATACACTGCAGCAGCTGCACGGCCTCCGGCTCAAGAGCCGCGTCTGTCTGGCTCTCCACTGATACTCGAGCAGCCGGTCCCTGGTCACCCGGAGAGAGACCGACCTCCCGCAGGATATCAGCCACATCCATCACCAGCGAGGCACCCTCGCGGAGCAGCAGATGACACCCCTCACTCTTGTCTGAATCAATCTGACCGGGCACGGCAAAGACCTCGCGGCCAAAGTCGAGCCCCATTTGCGCCGTGATCAGCGAACCTGATTTCCGCGCAGCCTCTGCCACCACTACGCCCCGACTCATCCCGGCAATAATACGATTACGGGCGGGGAAACGCCAGCCGTCCGGACGCGTGCCAAGGGGATATTCGCTGATCAGCAATCCATTGTATCCGATCTCTCGATAGAGCGCTTCATTCTGCCGGGGATAGACGACATCAAGGCCGAAGCCAAGTATTGCCGCTGTCGCTCCTCCTGCCGCCAGCGCGCCACGATGCGCCTCAGCATCAATGCCGAGGGCAAGGCCTGACACAACCATAGCCCCCGCTGCAGCAAGCTTTTGGGCAAGGTTGAAGGCCGCATGACGCCCGTAACTTGAAGCAGCCCGCGAACCGACCACTGCCACTGCGGGGCGCGAAAGCAGCGCCGGATCGCCCACGATGTAAAGCACCGGAGGGGGATCCACAATCTCTTTAAGAAGTGAGGGATAAAGCGAATCATCCCAACTCACAACCCGGCCACCGAAGGCCTGCAGCCGCTCCAGCTCCGGGGGGGCCAGATTCTCACCTGCAACCCGGTTGAGCAGTCCGCTCAGATGGCGCCTCTGCACTCCGTTCACCTTCTCAAGCCGGGGGGCCTTCGCTTCCAGGACAGCCTGCGGCGAGCCAAGCGCGCGTACCAGCCGCCAGAGGGTTGTAATACCAAGCCCGGGGGTCAGGCTGAGATTCAGCCATGCGCTTTTCTCATCCATCACATTTTCTCCTGTCGTCCGCCACGGCATTTTCCCCGGTGGAGGGCCGCAGCAACCTGTACCTGTTTCATCATCAGGCGATCCACCTCTTCCATATCACCCGCTTTCTCCGCCAGTATAATCTTTTCCTGCAGTGTCCCGAGACTCTCCCCGCTCTCCCGCACTCCAAGAGTGTCTAAAATCTGCTGAAACTCAAGCTCCCGGGGATCTCCCGTATCATCCAGCCCCATGTCTGCAGGCTGAGGCGGGTAGAGCATTGTCCACGAAACAAAGGTGCGCTCCTCTCCCTCCGCAAGAACATTGAGCAGCTCCTCGGGTCCAGCGAATTCATTTTTCTCCAGCAACTGCCCGATGGTGAGAAAGAGGATCTCTCCTGGAGTGCTGGCGAGAAATTTCCGCACTCCCGCGTCAGCCAGCCTGCTGTAGTGATCCGGGTTACACACCATCCAGGCGGCAACCTGCCGCTGCGGAAAAGTCATTCCACACGGCGGTGCCCCGGGAGACTTCTGCCGTCCGGATGCAGACCTGGCCACGGGGGGAGGACTTTCGTCCTCTACCCATGAGAGCGGAAAAGGAGCCTCCATGTCCTCCGGCTCCTCCATTTCTGCAATCCCCTGCAGTGCTGCCCCCGACTGCTCTGCAGCCTCAGCCCGTTCGACCTCTTCTTCCAGTACGGTCAGCGCCCCCTTTTCCATATCGAGGAGCTTTTCAAAATGGCTGATGAAGAGATCTCTTTTCAGCTTGTCTCCAGCTGCTGCCAGCAGAGGCCTGAGTTCCTGAATAATCTTCAATTTACCGTCGTAGGAAAGTCCGTACTCTTCACGGAGACGTCCAACAGTAAACTCCGGCAGCCCCTGAGCATCTTCAAGCAGTGCCAGTAAATCTTTCAAGCCAAACTCCCGAACAAAACTGTCCGGATCGTGGCCGTCAGGCAGCATCGCAACCCGCCCGCTCAACCCCTCTTGAAGAAAGAGCGGAGTCGCCCGCACCGCCGCCTTGCGTCCGGCGTCATCACCGTCAAAGAGCATCACCACGTTACGGGTAAATTTCTTCAACAGTCGCAACTGCTCGCGGGTAAGTGCAGTGCCGAGAGGAGCAACCACATTCTCACAACCTGCGGCAAAAAGGCTGATCATGTCGAAGTTACCCTCAACCAGTACGGCACGGTCACTGGTGCGAATGGCATCTTTCGCCTGGTAGAGTCCGAGCAACAGCTTGCTTTTAATGTAGATTGAGCTTTCAGGAGAATTCAGATACTTCGGCTGTCCTTCACCGAGAATCCGCCCGCCAAAGCCACAGATCTGACCGGAGATATTAAAGATGGGGAAAACAATGCGGTCACGGAAGCGATCGTAAAGACCTCCTTTCTCCTTCTCCACCATGAGCCCGGCTTCCACCGCCGCAGTCTGCTCCTCCCGCGTCAAGGTTTTACCGAGAAAGTTCCACCCTTCAGCATCGGTTGGAGGAGCAAACCCCAGCTTGAATTTTTTGGCCACAGCCGTCGTTACACCGCGTTTTTTGAGGTAGGCATGGGCTGTCCGCGCCACCCGACCGGAGTAGAGATAGTTCTCGTAACACTCCGCAGCCCTCTCACTCACCCGATAGAGACTCCTGCGCTGCTCCTGCATTTCCATCTCTTTCTTCGTCTGCCTTTTTTCAGGAATGGAAACACCGAATTTTGAGCCCAGGATCTGCAATGCCTCGGGAAAATCAACATTCTGATATTTCATCACAAAGCTGATTACATCGCCTGATTCTCCGCAGCCAAAGCAATGAAAAAACTGCTGCGAGGGAGTCACTGAAAAGGAGGGGGTTTTCTCTCCATGGAAGGGACAGAGACCAAGCCAGCGGGAACCGCTTTTCTTTAGATCAACATACTCCCCGATCACCTGCACGATGTCGGCAGCCTCCTTCACCCGGGTAACGACATCAGCGCTGTCCGCCATTGCCGCCTCCTCATTTTTCCTTTTCAAAAGCAATACAACACCTCAATTTTCTTTTTTTTACCACAAAAACCGGCAGCTGACACAGGCAGGGTGATAACTGTTCCGCTCACCCCGCTTTTTGCAGTGTTACCCGATTTCCACAACAGCGCAAGGGGCATATGACCTCGGTATTGCTCAAATGAATCCGCTTTGGTAAGTTTGAATATTGTACAGGGAAAAGCTTTCAAAGACATCTCCTGCAACCGACTGTTCCGACAGCCTGTACCCCCCACACATCACAACACGCCACCCACCCGGTTACCATGAAAATACCCTCAATAAAGCGCACCATCACCAACACCCGCAGACTCGCAGAAATTGCGGGGGTGCTTTCCCGTTTCGGTTTTCAGCAGCTCCTTCAGGAAGCCGGGATCTATCGCATGCTCGGGAAATCAAAAGAGGAGATACACGGCGATGACTCCGGAACGCATGCGGAACTGCCGAATGCCGTGCGGGTGCGGAAAGTGCTGGAGGAGCTCGGCCCCTCCTTCATTAAGCTCGGCCAGATTCTTTCCACCCGCCCCGATCTTATTCCGCCGGAATGGGCAAATGAGCTGAAAAAGCTGCAGGCCGACTGCCCCCGCGTTCCCTGGTCCGAAATCAGCAGTACACTGCATAACGAATTTCCCGGCGGTCTTAACCTGCTCTTTGCAAGTATTGACGAAACGCCTCTTGCCGCAGCCTCCATCGCCCAGGTCCATGCAGCCAGACTGCTTGACGGCACCGACGTGGTAGTCAAGGTGCTCCGCCCGGGCGTCCGCCAGGTTCTTGAGGAAGACATGAGCCTCGTGGGAATATTCGCCAAGGTGGTAGAGCAGTATTTCTCCAACCTCGGTTACAGTCCAACGGCAGTGGTAAAGGAATTTTCGCGGGAAATCCTCAAGGAGATTGACCTCGTGATTGAGGGACAGTCTGCCGACCGCATGCGTCACGATTTTGAGGACGATCCCAACGTCAGTTTTCCAAAGATCTACTGGGAAACCACCACCCGCAATGTGCTGACCATGGGACGGGTGCACGGACGGCTGCTGAGCTCCATCGACCCGGCGACATTAAGTCTGGCCACACGGCGCAAGATCGTCTCAATCGGCACAGATGCGGTTTTCAAACAGTGCCTGCGATTCGGCTTTTTTCATGCAGATCCACACCCCGGCAATATTTTTCTCCTCGAAGACGGCGGCATCTGCCTGATTGACTGCGGCATGGCGGGACAGATCGACAAGGGGACCACTGACCAGCTCATCAACCTGGTCAACGGGGTTATTCGCGGCGATGAAAACCAGCTCTGTCGAGTAGTTCTCGCTCTGACCAATGTCGATCCTGAGGTCCTTGACAGCCGTGAATTCCACCTTGATCTGCGCCATTTCATCTCCCACTTTCAAAGTGAGAACCTGAAACAGCTTGATATAACCAGCCTGCTCTCCAACTTTTTCTCCATG
>JBFHIO010000026.1:0-10938 GCA_041596435.1 Desulforhopalus sp.
ACTGAGCGTATCTTCCCTTCAACATCCAGTTGTCAGCGTAATAAAAGCCGCAGGACTGCAACACAGAGGCCTTTAGAAGCAAGCTTAAACGTTACAGCTGTGAATTCAAGAACAAGATCGCTCCTGCCGGAAACGCAAGAGATCAGACATGAGGTTGCGAATAAATGAGGGAACCGAGATGTACAGGAATAAGATCAAACAGGAATATTTCTGCCAAAGGGAGAAAATACGATGCGTGTTTTCGTTGACTTTTTATGATAAAAATGTAAGAAATATTAAATAATGAAATTCAGTTTACACATTATTGTTCTTTAAAGGAGAAAAGAAAATGCATAAAATCGACCCTGAAGAATGTCAGCTTTGTGGCGCATGTGAAACCGTCTGCCCTGTTGAAGCAATCGTCCACCTCCCTAAAAAAAATTATTATGAGATAAATGAGAACTGTATTGATTGCGGCAGTTGCGAAGCCGAATGTGGTTTCAATGCAATCAGTGCTGAGGAGTAGAACCGAATCAGCGCAATACGTACAACTCCATGAGATGAAAAGAGAGTGAGCTGCCGGGATCGGTATACGGATAGAGTACCCATTGCCAGTAACTCACTCTTTTAAGAAAGCAGATCATGGCCTTTCAAAAAAGCAGCAAGATCTCAGTCCAAGACTACTGGCACACGGGATCGGTCTAAGGATTCAATTTCACGTGAAATTCGCCCCACCCTTTTACAGGAAAAGATGATCTCTGTGATACTCAGGTTACAGCGACTGAAAAACGCCAGGGCCCCAATCAATCTTCCTCCGCGAAAGAAATTTCCATATCAATCATCTCTCTCGCTCTTTCCAGAGCACGTTGCTGAGTAATACCACCCATCGCAACATGCTGTGTCTGTTTTGACGGACTGGTGATATCAAAACTAAAAGCAGAGCACTGATTATCTTCAGCAGTTATGGAAATAAGCCACCCTTTGTAAAGATCTGAAATTATCTTATTCATTTCAACCTCCTGTGTGTTTAGGAACAGCCGGGAATCCGTAGCTGTTTTTTCTGGGGACCATGAAGACTCTTGTATTTCGTCCATCTTCATAAAACCAAAAGAGATGCAGACTATTCAGGATCCCTTTAAACTGCTGCCATCATCTAACCTGCCAGCTATCTTTTCTCGACACGGTTCCTGCCCCCTGCCTTGGCCTTATACAATGCATCATCAGCCTTTTTAATGAGATTTTTAATCGTATCCCCTGCTCTATATCCGGCGACACCAAAACTGCAGGTAATACTGTCAACACCAGGGAATTCCTTTGTTTCAATTTCCACACGCACTCTTTCAGCGATTCTGCATGCTCTTAACCGGTCTAATTGTGGTAAAATAACAAGAAATTCTTCTCCGCCCCATCTGCCCGGAATATCTATTTCGCGAAAGTTCTTTTTCAGCACGTCTGCCATTTTTTTCAGAACTTCATCTCCTGCAAGATGTCCGTATGTATCATTAACTTTTTTGAAGTGATCAATATCCAGAAGCATGATGGAAAAGGTCCCGTCATACTTTTTTACCCGCTCAAATTCATACCTGAGGACTTCATCTAATCTCAGACGGTTATTCAGTTGTGTAAGGCCATCGGTACGAATACCGACATAGGCATTTTTAAGGGCAAACAGCATCTGCTGGAAAGCAGATGCAAGCAAAGCTATTTCATTATCTGTCCCTTTCAAGGGAACCAGATCATCGGAAAATTTATCAAACTCCTGCACCATTTTATCAAGCCTCTTACTTCCACTGCCTGTCTCTCTGCCGATTTCTTCAATGTGCTGCATGGTATTGCGCAGCAGGTAGACGGGGTTCAAAACGATCCGCATCAGAACACTGTTCAGCAATATCCCAATGAGTATCGCTATAGAGAGAATCAGGGTGGCAAAGATAAAAAGGATCTCCCGAGTTTCTTTTTCCAGCGGGACCAGGGAGTAATAGATCTTCCAGAAACCAACATTTTCACCATAGGCAATGACCGAGCTTGTAAAGTCTAAAACAGACTGGTTGTTCCAACTTTTTTTTGTTGACATGAATGTCAACTGCAATGCGGCCATCAGTTCATGAGAGAGATCTTTTTGCGTATCTTTATCAGTAGAAACAAGCACTTTCCCATGCTCATCATATGCGGTTATGAGGAGAATACTCTTTCGCTTCATGATCTCCGCCATGGTTGCCTTAAGTGCCAGGGTGTGAGATGCAAAGATGTCATTGCCCAATTGTTCGCTGTGTCGTGACGTCAGCTGACTCAGGGCAAGCTCAATCTCCAGGACAGCATCATTGCGCCGATGGGTTTCGTAAATGGTAAGAGCTATCCCGAAGATGAGAGCAACAGCTGTCAGCGTCAGTGCAATCGTGAAGTTGATCCTGTATCGAAGGCTCTTCCTGTTCAGCATATTGTCTCTTAACAGGGGATTTTTCAATTCGGTGTAATTATCTTAAAAATGGAAGGTCGTCCTTGTGTGATTTTCATCACAATAACCTTTTTGACGGGATCACCAATATTATCAAAAGAGATCGGACCTGTAACTCCATCAAAATCTTTTGTGGCGGCGATTGCATCACGTATTGCACCGGAATCAAGAGAACCGGCACGCTTTATGGCATCGAACAGCAGCATGGCGGCATCATAGGGAGCAGCTGAAAAATCTGTTACCTCATACACCTTTTTATACCGTGCGACAAAATCCCTGGATTTATCTGTATCCAGCTCCTTATTCCAGAGTGTTGTATAATAGCCTTCTTTTATGTCCTGGCCACCGTTGGCATAGAACTGGCGATATGGCCAGGCATCCCCACCAAGAATTTTTGCCTTGATTCCAAGCTCCTGGGCCTGCCGCACGACATAACCACTCTCAGAATGTCCCGGGATAAAAAGCACATCCGGGTTAAACTCTTCAGCCGCTTTGAGAAGGTCTGTAAAATCGCTTTGCCCGGACGTATAATTTAAGACTGCAGGTACTTCCCCTCCTGTGGCAGTAAAATTTTGTTTAAAAATTCTCGCAAGTTCAAGGCTGTAGTCACTGTTTATGTTCTGGATGATAACAGTCGCAGCAGCCTTCAGGTCATTTTTTGCGAACATGGCAAGGATTTTTCCCTGAAAAGAATCAATAAAGCATACCCGAAAAATATAGTCGCCTGCCAGAGTAACATCCGGATGCGTTGAATCCGGACTGATCATGGGAACCTTCATTTGCTGTAGATAAGGGGCCATGGCCAGGGAATGAGAACTCCAGGATGCACCAAGGACCGCGACCACCCCATCCTTTACAGCCTGCTTGGCTGCCAGTTTGCTCTGTATCGGTGTGCTGTGATTGTCATACTCCAGTAATTTTATTTTTTTCCCAAGAAGCCCACCTTTGGAGTTCACCTCGTTAACAGCAAATCGAAAAGCTTCAAAAAGCTCAAGATTGTCTTCTGCAGCTTCCCCGGTTTTTGCCAGGATAGCAGCTACTTTAATCTCGTCTGCGGCGGCAACCGCTGGAAAACCCGCACTGAATAACGCTGCCAGGCACACAAAAACAATGAGTAAGCTCTGCATTTATATAATTTCCTATTTTTTACTAACATACTAATATATCAATATTTTCCACCATTACAACTCATTCGCCGCAGGTGTCCAGCCACTGGCCGCATGTGTTATATGCAGGGCGAACCCTGATCCTCAAACAGGGGAGCAAACAGCCAGAGCCCTGCATCAGGAAAAACTACCGAAATTAACGGATGTATTAGTTGTTCCACTTTAGAACAGGCGGGGGCAGCAGGTAAAATTATACTGCTTTTACACAAAAAAACACAAGCCGCTGACAGCTTCAGCGTGACAGAGGTGGTGGAACAGCTGTCTGGCGACACGCGCTGTGTCTGGGACATTGCCACTGCAGTTCTTGAACTTTCGGCCTTTACCAGTACGGATAAAGGTAAAAATTCCGAGCGGTTTTCATCCACGCGTAATTTTTTGTCTGTTCAGACACTGTGAGCTGGGGCAAAAGAGGTTACTCAGGTCGGGTTAATCCATGCGTAGCCTGCGAAACGTGTTTCAGTCAAAGGACCTGTCATGCCACGGCGCAGGGAAATGCGGGGTTTGGGAAATGATATCAATCGCTGGTATGTCGATCAATAAAACAGGGCTCCTCCCGGGCAAAACAATATCCGTTTCTCCCCCCATTCTTTACTTTGTACATGGCGTTGTCTGCCAGGTCCATCAGAGTACGCATTTCCTCCCCATATTCCGGGTAGAGAGCTATTCCAATACTCGCTCCAACGTTTACCATCTGCCCCTCGCCAATATCTATTCCTTCCCGTAAAAGGCGTAAGATCTTCCCTGCAACCGGAGCGACCTGAAGCCCTCCATGTCCTTCAACCAGTGCAATGAGGAACTCATCTCCTCCCAACCGGATAACAAGGTCATCCTGGCGAACTGTATTGAGCATTCGTCCTGCAACCTCACACAAGACTTTATCGCCACTCTCATGCCCAAAGGTATCGTTAATCGGTTTAAACCTGTCCAGATCTATCATCAAAAGAGCCAGGTGACGATTTTCTGCCCGGCATCTCTCCAGGAGCAGATTAAGATAATGTGTCCCCCCTCGTCGGTTCAGCAGCCCCGTAAGCGGATCACGGTCCGCCTGAAGCTGGATCTGTTTTTCGCGAAGGGTTCGCTCAGAGATATCGTAGCAGATAGTTTCAATAAGGAGATCGCCGTCTTCATTTTCCACAGAAGAAAAAAGGCAGTGCAGCCAGCGCGGCTCCTTCTCATACCCGAGAAGTTTCAAGTCCATTGCAATGGGGGATAGATCTGTCGGGATCTGCAGCAATATTTTTCGAACTTTTTGCTTTTTCTCAAATATATCGGGAAGAATTTTCGTACCAGATTCCATCAATTCTTTCATAAAGTTGCTTCCCACCATTTTTTCAAAGGCTGGATTGTGAAGCAGGAGTTTCCCATGAAGGCTGGTCAATGCAATTCCACCGCTGGCGTGTTCGAAGATAAGCCTGAATCGGCGTTCCAGGGATTCAACTTGAGCTCGTAGATCCTGCTCTTTTTTAATTGCATTTTGCACAGTTTCAAGAAGCTGGTTGGTATCCACAACCAGACCACCTATTTCATTTCGCCGGTGTCCTGCAGGAGAACAAAGCCGTTGCCCGCTGCCCGGCTGCAGATCATGAAGCTGTTGAGCAACGAAGCGGATGGGCCTGGTCAACTGCCAATAGACAAGAATCATCACCAGAATAACGATAATCAGAGTCTGCATTGCCATGCTCTGCACTTGTATCGTTGCCGTCTTTCTGGCGCGCTGTTCAATAAATTGCTGATTGGGATTAATGGTAATTTGCCCTACTGACTCCCCATCTCCCACCGGTGATCCCACCGGGTATTGATGAAGCTCTGCGTCATGGCGGGGAGTCATATCACCCGTTGCCAGATAGAGTCCGGAAGAACCTCGAATTGAGACCCCGGAGACCATGTCGTTGCGCTCCAGCCCCTGCACAACCTCCGTGGCGATTTCAACATTATTAAGATAACTTGCTATTGCTGCACTGCTCTCAACCGTGATGATGAGCTGGGACAGACTGTGTGTCGTAGCACGAATCTCATTTTGGAAAGTCCGCTGGTAGAAAAAATAAGAAAAAACGGCTAAAAAAAGGAATGCACTTATTGCTATCATGGAACCAACCCGCACAGCAAGGCCGTTCCAGGGACTAATCCGCACGGCCAACCACCTTGACAGTTTTATCGAGGTCAACACTGTCGATATAACCAATTGCGCCTTTGTTCTCCCGCACAGCCCTTTTTACTGCAAGGGAGTCAGTCATAACCCGGGGAGGGGAGGCGCGTCCAGTGAACAGAAGTTTAGCCCAGTAGGCATTCATCTGGGCGACGCTTTTATTGACAAGATTTTGATAAAATATCGTCCGTATCTCCGATACTGGAGGCTGATCAAGAGGAAAGGCGGCCTCACCGTTGGGAAAATTCTGATAGCGCCCCATGTACAGATCAATTATCTGTTTTTTGTCAAGTGATGAGACTTCGTTTGCCTGGTTGACTATTACCAGAACATCAGCCGCAAAGCACATTGATGCCGAGCACAAAAACATCAGTAATATTATAATTGCTCGTCTCATGGCTAAAAAACAAAATTCAGGTTGAGTGAAAAGGTATCCAGCGTTCTCTCCCCTTCAACACCAGTCTGCTGATACCACAACGAACCACCCTGCTTGACCCAGTGGTGATCCCATTGCAATTTGAGAGCGAGATCATAGTGAATATCCCAGCGAAAACCCAAAGAGAGACTCTTCTGATCTAATTCGTAGGAGTCCTTAATTCCCTGCAGCTCTTTTTGTAGAGGAGTCCATTGTGATGGGGCCGAATTAAGGGAACCGGAGTCTTCCGTATTTTTGGCAAGCGCGGCAAGAAAATACGGGGTAACAGGCCCAAACTGGTGTCCAACACTGACGTAAGCACTTATAACAGGAAGGAAAAAATCATATTCAGATTCTATCAAATTCACCTCTGACTGCACCTGCCAGGGAGCATTGTCATAGGCAAGTCCGGCAGCATAATAGTATGTGCTTTTACCAGACAGCTCAAGATCCTCCGATATAGAGGCGGCCTCTGGCCAGCCGGTCTGAGAAGCCAGCGTCAGGTAATTCAGGAGCGGCTGCAAAGCCACATTGGAAGAGTCCAGCTCACCGCTCGCCAGGCTTATTCGTGCCAGCCAGGTATTGTCTTCCCAAATGACACTGGCACCATAAAGCGGTTTCAGATCTAATGAGGACTCTCCTGTTCTACCGGTTATTGTATTATTTTTGGATACGCCGCCAAAGACCTTGAAGCGCAGATCACCATCCCACAAAGGCATGATGTGAGTCATATCCATGCCGTCAAAATTATCGAATGCTATAGGCCCGTAAAATTCGACAGGCGGCCTTGCCCAGAGATAGGAAAAATCAACATTACGATTCTCAGAAAGCATAAAAAGATCAACACCCATCCGCCCTGCACGCACTCTGGTGTTCGGGGTCAAATCGTAGCCCAGAAAAGCCCACTCTACGCTCTTTCCCAGAGAATTATCCAGGCGATCTCGAGCAATAAGCTGAACTGCGCCTTTCAGATTATCGGTCATGCGGGCATCCAGCTGTAACCCCAACAGACTGTCCTGCTTTACCGAAAAATCTTCGTCAAACACAGGGCTGTTGCCTCGGGACCAGTCACGCTGGAAACCAAGCTCTTCATCTCCACCCGACACCACCCCCAGAGTACCGAAGCCACTCAATTTGAATCGATCGGTTATATCATTAGAATCAGCTGAAGCATCAGCAAGGATGAGCAAAGGCAGGAGATTTGCAAAAAATATAATTCGGAATATTTTGAAGAACATTTTTTTGCTCAATTTGGGATTTATTGCGTATTCACACAGCAAAGCAACAGTTTTTGGAAACCCGGGGGTCTAAAACAAGTCTATCAGGCCAATAAGAAAATGCAAGAATAAAGACTTCTTCTCCTGTCGAGCAGGGGATCTGGTAATTACACTGCTTTTCAATGTTATTCTCATTTGGCCTGCCCATTTAATAACGAAGCCCACTTTTTTTATTTAATATCTTTACTGGAGAATAACAGGGACATCTGACGATTGAATGTCGGCCAGCCTGCTGGTCAATTCATTTTAATCGCAGCCTGTCCCCTATTGCGTTTCTCGCTGTTGCGTTCCATTTATTACCTGGAGCCATCTTTTGGAAAGATCGATCATGCAACCGACTTCTCTTTTCCGGCAGTGATATTCACCTTCCTTACGATCTTTGATCCCGCCGTGTCAGGAGACGTACTCCTTCCCGCGGGTCTCTCTTACTGCCTGACACTGATAGGAAATTCTCCCTTAATATTGATAAAGAGACTTGACCGGGTTCCCTTTTTTGCATACATTAGTTAGACACTTGGCTAACTATGCAACAGTAATGGGGGTTTAAATGGATAAACTGACTGCAATATTCAAAGCACTGTCCGATCGGAACCGACTCCGAATCGTATCGGCTCTCCTGAAGCACGACGAGTTGTGCGCCTGTCAGCTGACGGAGCTGCTTCAGGTAACAGGCGCGACAGCCTCCCGTCACATGGGCATTCTGATTTCATCCGGCCTGGTGGACAGTCGGAAAGACGGTCGATGGGTCTATTACCGGATTCGCCGCAAACAGGCTGATTCTGATGTGTTGATCAAGTGGATCGAAACACAACTCAGCAGAGATCCGGATGTGGCACTCGACGCAATAAAACTGGATGAAATTACGTCGTGTGAACCGGAGGAGCTTTGCCGAAAACAACGGGGCGAGAAATGTTGTCCGATACCTGCGCATTAACACACAAGAGAGAAAAATCATGAATGAAAAACTGAAGATGCTGTTCCTGTGCACCGGAAATTCATGCCGCAGCCAGATGGCCGAAGGCTGGACCCGTCATCTGAAAGGTGATGTCATTGAGGCGTATTCAGCTGGAATCGAAACGCACGGCCTCAACCCCAATGCCGTTACAGTGATGGCCGAGGCCGGAGTCGATATTTCCGCGCATAAATGCAAACACATCGATGAATTCAAGGACCTGCAACTGGACGTGGTGATCACCGTCTGCGACCATGCCCATGAAGCCTGCCCAATCTTCCCGGGAAACTGCAAGGTTATTCATGTCGGATTCGATGACCCGCCGAAGATGGCAAAAGAACTCGCGGACCAGGGCGCTTCGGCAGAGGAGCAGATGGAGTGCTACCGAAAAGTTCGCGATGCGATCAAAGCCTTTACCCAAACCCTGCCCGAAGCATTGAACCAATAAAGGGAACCCTGAAGGAGGTTATTGTAATGAGTAATAAAGTGTGTCCGGCAAGTGACCGGCAGATGACCAGCATCTTCGAGAAATACCTGACCGTCTGGGTCGGGCTATGCATTGTTGCCGGGATTTTCCTTGGCAAAATCGCCCCCGGGCTGGCAAAAACACTGGATGGCATGAGTATCAATGTCAATGGAGCACCTGTCGTGTCCATTCCGATTGCCATCTGCCTGTTCTTCATGATGTACCCGATCATGGTGAAAATTGATTTCGCCAGCGTCGTTAAAGCGGGCAAAAGCGGAAAGCCCGTTTTGCTGACGCTGTTCATCAACTGGTGTGTCAAACCGTTTACCATGTATGCCATCGCCATGCTGTTCCTTGGTTACCTGCTCAAATCAATGATCGGAGCCGAAGCAATGGATCTGGTGAAGATGCCCTTCGGCCTTGATTTACCTCTCGGAGCAGTACATGGCGCGGGAACCGTGGTCTTGCAGGACGGTGTTAAAATGCTGCAGATTCCGTTATGGCGAAGCTATTTTGCCGGATGCATCCTGTTGGGAATAGCCCCCTGCACCGCCATGGTTCTGGTCTGGGGATACCTGGCCCGGGGCAATGATGGGCTAACTCTCGTCATGGTCGCGATCAACTCCCTTACCATGCTGGTTCTCTATGGCGTGCTGGGTGGATTTCTCCTCGGAGTTGGACAACTTCCCGTACCGTGGCAGGCACTGCTGCTGTCTGTAGCTATTTATGTGGCACTGCCGCTGGTTGCCGGATACCTCTCCCGCAAATGGATAATCGGACGCAAAGGTGAAGAGTGGTTCAAGGAAAAATTCCTGCATATTTTGACACCAGTCACCATAAGCGCACTACTGTTGACACTGATTCTACTGTTCAGTTTCAAAGGCGAAACCATTCTGGCCAATCCGTTGACCATTTTGTGGATCTCCATCCCGCTTTTCCTGCAAACCGTTCTCATTTTCTCACTGGGCTACGGCGCAGCAAAGCTCCTCAATCTGAAATACGAAGATGCCGCCCCGGCGGCCATGATTGGAGCTTCCAATCATTTTGAGGTTGCGATCGCCACTGCCGTCATGCTTTTCGGGCTTTCATCCGGTGCGGCTCTGGCCACCGTGGTCGGCGTACTGATCGAAGTACCGGTGATGCTGATGCTGGTGGGAGTCTGCAAAAGAACTCAAGGCTGGTTCAACACAGAAAAGGCGGAATCGTAAACCACCATTTTACTGAGGTAAAATCATTCTGCTGAATTACAGGCGGCGTGGGTATCTTTTGATATCCGCACCGCCTGTAATTCGTTCTGGGCACTCCTCTTCCCGCTCGAATGCAAGGCAGTCGTGTTGACATAAGGAACCCTTTGTGAGTAACTATTTACAGTACTCACAAGGGCAGACAGCCTGACTGTACATTCAAGTTTGCATAAGATGACATTTTTCGCTGGCACAGAGGCAAAAGCATGTTCTTCCAAGATTCAGGCATTGAAGTAGCTCTCTGGATTCCGCCACTGGTGGCATTTGTGGTCTCCTTTTTTACCTCGATGGGCGGGGTTTCGGGTGCTTTTTTACTTTTACCTTTTCAGGTATCAGTTCTTGGGAATACCTCCCCGTCAGTCAGCGCCACCAACCAGGTATTCAACATAGTGGCAATTCCCAGCGGAGTCTATCGCTACTGGCTCGAAGGACGGATGGTATGGCCTTTGACCTGGGTTGTGATTATCGGAACCCTGCCGGGTGTCTTTATCGGCGCCGTGGTGCGGGTTACCTACCTGCCCGATCCAAAGCATTTCAAACTCTTTGCCGCAGGTGTCCTCCTTTATATCGGCCTGAAGATGGTGCTGGATCTCCTCAAGAAAAAGGGTGGCGCAGACAACACCGAAAAACGCTTTCAGGATTCGGTGAAAAGATACCGGTCAAAAGCCGGGAAAGAAGAGTTAAAAACCACCACAGTTACGCACTTTAATCTCAAACGACTGGGCTACACCTTCTATGATGAATCCTTCGACGTTTCCTTTTGGGGGATTTTCTCCCTCAGCTTCATCGTGGGCATTATCGGAGGTATCTACGGCATCGGTGGTGGATCCATCATTGC
>JBFHIO010000027.1:0-10901 GCA_041596435.1 Desulforhopalus sp.
AAAGAGCTGATCAACGCTGTAGAAGATCTCGGCTATCAGGTGGATGAGGCCGTCAGTGTGGAAGAGGCTCTGTCCCTTATGTATTTTGCATCTTATTCCCTGGTTTTTATGCACAGTGATTATGAGAAGGGAGACCTTGAAAATTCTCAGTTCCATAATTACATGTGTAGTCTGCCGATGTCGCGACGTCGGGATATTTTCTATGTGCTGGTCGGTGATGATCGCACAACAATGTATGATCTTGAAGCCCTTTCTCTGTCCGCCAACCTGACGGTTAACAGCAGAGAGGTGAAATATATCTCAACTTTACTGCGCAAAGCCATTCCTGAGTATGAAGAGCTCTTCGGCGCGTGGATGGAAGAGTTGCAGCTGGCAGGAAAATAAGCAGTAAATGCTTCTCTTTGATGTTTCTCTTCCGGGTCGTCTCAACAGGCGGCCCGGTTTCTTTTTACAGGATAGTTCATGAAAAAAACACTGTTCGCCAACGGCCGAAGACTCCAGCATCCTGCTGATTTTAAAGAGAAGTCCGACCGGGAAGCGGAGGTGCAGTCCCCCACTGCAGAGCAGGGCCGCGGTGAGGCCGTACAGGGCATGTCGGCAGAAAAGCCGATGAAACGTCAAAGGCCGAAGAAAGCCCGTTCGGCACAAGTGAAACCGCTGTGGGACCGGGATTCCTTTGTGGTGTCCCCGGAAGAAGGGAAGGGCCGATTCCATGACTTTGATATCCCGGATGAGGTGATGCATGCCATTGCCGACCTCGGGTTTCAGTACTGTACTCCGGTGCAGGAGCAGTCACTGAATGACTGTCTGACAGGAAAGGACTTTGTTGGCAAGGCAAACACTGGAACCGGCAAGACAGCTGTCTTCCTTATTACCACCTTTACCCGCCTGCTTGCGGAAAAACGCAATGGAAAAGCTCGTAATGGCGCTCCACGGGCGCTGGTAATCGTGCCAACTCGCGAACTGGTTATTCAGATTGGCAAAGATGCCAGGGCGCTCGGAAAATACTGTAATATAAAAGTGCGGACGGTCTTCGGGGGAGTGGATTATCAGAAGCAGATGGCTCTTCTCAAGGAGGGGCCCTGCGATCTGCTTGTTGCTACTCCGGGGAGACTGCTCGACTTTGTAGGCAAGGGCGTGGTTGATCTCAGTTCCTGTGAAGTTCTCATCATTGATGAGGCTGATCGTATGCTCGACATGGGGTTTATTCCCGATGTCCGGCGTATCGTCGGTCGTCTGCCACAGAAGGAAAAGCGGCAGACGCTGCTCTTTTCTGCCACTATTACTGAAGCTGTGCGGCGTCTCGCATACCAGTGGTGTGTTAATCCCATTATGGTGGATGCCGAGCCGGAGCACGCCACCTCAGATTCGGTGGAAGAGATTGTTTATCTTGCAAGTAAAGAAGAGAAATACACCATCATCTACAATGTGCTTAAGGCTCATCCCGAAGACCGGACGATCATTTTTGCTAATATGAGGGGGGAAGCCCGACGTGTTGCCGATCGTTTGAAACGCAATGGGATAGACTGTGTCCTGCTCTCTGGTGAAGTGGCGCAGAATAAGCGGACTTCCCGCCTTGAGCGTTTTCGTGAGGGAAAAGTGAAGGTACTGGTGGCAACCGACGTTGCCGGACGTGGAATTCATATCGACGATATTCGCCTGGTGATTAACCACAGCGTTCCTTTTGAAGCGGAAGACTACATTCATCGTATCGGGCGAACCGGCCGGGCGGGGGCAACAGGGCGGGCGATGAGCTTTGCCTGTGAAGAAGGCTCTTTTTACCTGCCGGCTATTGAAGATCTGATCGGGAAAAAGTTCGATTTTGTCGTTCCGGAAGAGGAGTTACTGGAGACTCCGCCTCCTCTTGCAAAAGCTCCTGCGCGAAAAGGTACGGGGCGGCCCGGGGCTGGAACATCAGTGAACAAAAGACGGCGTCCTCGCCAGTCTGGGGGCGGTGGTGGCCGTTCCTCAGCATCCTCTTCAAACAAAAAAAGAGGCGGAAAAGCGTGAAAAAACACTGCTCTCCCCTTGTTTTTTAACCCGATTCCTGGTATAGAATCTATCCTTTATTCATTGGGGGAGCGGCGTGCTCTCCCTTTATTCTTCCGCGAAGGTGCAACGCCTCGCGGGAAAACTTCAGACACCGGTCAGGGTCATCGTGACGGCTGATCGACAGGAACAACAATTTCATGACAGAACAAACCAACCAATCAACCCCCGCGGGCGGCGAAGAACTCAGTTTTGCAGAGCTCTTTGAAATGGAAGAAAACAACAAGGTAGTCGCTGTCGGCGACGTTACCATGGGGACCATTATCGGTTCCGTGGATAACTTCTTTCTTGTTGACGTCGGTGACAAAGCCGAAAGTTATATTCCACGCTCCGAGTTTCGTCTGGAAGAGGGCGAAGAAGTCAGCATCGGTGACCAGTTTGAAGTCTTTGTGGAGCGTCGCAAAGATGAAGGTGGACTGCTTCTCTCCCGTGAGAAAGCTATTGCCATCAAAGTATGGGAGAAAATTGCTGAGATTCAAGAAGCTGACGAAACCATCAACGGTAAAATCGAAAGCCGCGTTAAAGGCGGTATGTCCGTTGATATCGGTGTTCCCGCTTTCCTGCCCTACTCACAAATTGATCTCCGTCCGGTCAAGGACCTTGATGGACTGATTGGTGAAACCATGGACTTCAAAGTATTGAAGTTCAATAGAAAGAGAAATAACGTTGTCATCTCCCGCCGTGCCATCCTCGAAGAGGAGCGCAATAAACTGCGTGAAGCAATGCGCAGCAAGCTGGAAGAGGGACAAATCATTAAAGGTGCCGTCACCAACATCACCGACTATGGTCTCTTCATCGACATGGGCGGCATGGACGGTCTCTGCCATATTACCGACCTCTCCTGGGGCCGTGTCTCTCATCCCGCCAAACTCTATAAGGTGGGCGAAGAGCTTGAGGTTAAAGTCCTTAAATATGACCGCGAGCACGACCGTGTATCCCTTGGTGTCAAGCAGCTTCGCGCTGACCCGTGGGAGACTGTTGTCGAGCGCTACCCGGTTAATGAGAAGACCAAAGGAAAAGTTGTTTCCATCACCGATTACGGTGTTTTCGTTGAGCTGGAAGAGGGCGTTGAAGGCCTGATCCATGTTTCCGAAATGACCTGGTCGAAGAAGCCGCGTCACCCCTCCAAAATGGTTTCCGTAGGTGATGAAGTCGAAGTAATGGTTCTTAACATCGAGCCTGAGACCAAACGGATCTCCCTTGGTATGAAGCAGCTTCAGCCCAACCCCTGGGATCTGGTTACTGACAACTATCCGGTGGGTTCTGTTATTGAAGGCAAGATTAAAAATATCACTGACTTCGGTGTTTTCATCGGTATCGAAGAGGGTATTGACGGTCTCATCCATGTATCTGATCTCTCCTGGACCGAGCGTATCAAGCATCCCAGCGAGAAATTTTCCAAGGGCGAAACCATTGAGGCCGTTGTCCTCAAAATCGACAAGGAACACGAGCGTTTTTCTCTCGGCGTCAAGCAACTCGTTCCTGATCCGTGGCAGGTTGCCTACAACAACTATCCCTCAGGGACTGTTGTCGAAGGGGAAATCACCAACGTTACCGACTTTGGGGTTTTTGTGAAACTCGAAGAAGGTATCGAGGGTCTTGTTCATGTCTCTGAACTGAGCAAAGACAAGGTGAAAACTCCGATCGGGATGTATCAGGTTGGCGACTCCCTGAAGGCTATTGTTATCAATGTTTCCGCCAAGGATCGCAAGATTGGTCTTTCTGTGAAAACCCTTGAAGGGGAAGATGAAGAAGCTGCAGTAGAGAAGTTCAAGAAGGCAGAGCAGGCTGCACAGGATTCTGCGCCCTCAACCTTCGGCGATCTCCTCAAGGCTGCTGCCGCAGAGGGTAACGACTCTTCTGAAGAGTAATGCTCCGGATACAGTAGAAAAAATTCCGCCCCACAGAAATTTCTGCGGGGCGGATTCCCTGTTCTCCTGCCGGGGCTGGCTGTTGGCCGGTTCCTGCGGTACGAGGAAAAGATTATGTTGAAAAAAGATATTGTAGATAAAGTCAGCCATGAGCTCTCAATGCAAAAGCAGGATGTAGACCTTGCGGTCAACATCATGCTTGAGACGATGACTGAGGCGCTTATCGAAGAACGGAGGATTGAGCTGCGCGGGTTTGGCAGCTTCTCTGTACGGAAGAGAAAGCCGAGGTCAACAAAGAATCCGCGCACCGGTAAGATCATGGATATCCCGGCGCGTAAAACCCTTCACTTCACCATGAGCAAATCGCTGAAAGAAGCTCTGATCAGCGAAATGGAGTAAGGTCTCCTTTTCCTTCCCTGATTATTATGGGAGTGTCGGTGGTAAGGTCTATTACTGAAGATGGTTCGGGATAGATCGTACCGCCGTCTATTACAAGTGTAATCTGATTGCCGAGGTGTTCCTCAATCTGCCACGCCTCGGCAAGCGGATCCTCTTCTTTTGTCAGCTGCACACTGGTGTTGACAAGAGGGTTGCCGAGGGTCTCGGTGAGCATGGCACTGATCGGCTGGTCTGCGACGCGGATACCGACAGTTTTCTGCTTTGTCACCATTATCTTCGGCAGCAGTTTCGTTCCGGGAAGAACCAGAGTATATGGTCCCGGAAGATTTCGTTTCAACAGCCGGTACGCCGTATTAGAGACGTGGGCAAAGTGGGCGATATCGCTTAAATCATGGCAGATAATGGAGAAAGGCTTGTGCTTCGGCCGTTTTTTCAACAACATGAGTTTTTTAATGGCTCGGGCGTGAAACAGATCACAGCTCAGCCCGTATCCCGTACCAGTAGGGCAGGCTATTACAGCGCCTGCCCGCAGCTCATTGACCACCTGGTCGATGAGGCGCTGTTGCGGGTTTTCTGTATTTATTTCAAGAAGCATGGCATTTCCCTTGTCAAACAGCTGCATGGCGGCGACTGCAGGTGACATTTCGTGTGTCTCTTTGTCACTCTCAATCTTTTTTACCTTCAAAAGACGCAATGTCCCCGCAACAGATTATAATATAATCTCTGCGATAGAGATATGACAGGTGTTGGGAATCCGAAGGCGATTTATCCGTATTCCGCCTCGCCTGTCTCTAAAAAAATTCCTGAAAAATAAGCATGTGAAGGAGGAGACATGTTACCAGATCAAGTAGAAACTGCACTTACATTTGATGATTTGCTGCTGGTGCCCCAGGTTTCAGAAGTTCTGCCAGACGGCGTGAATCTCGAGACCCACCTCACCAGCGGAATCAAGCTCAACGCTCCACTGGTCAGTTCAGCCATGGACACCGTAACTGAGTCTCGTACCGCCATCGCCATGGCGCGTGAAGGTGGCATCGGTATTATCCACAAAAATATGACTATTGCTGAGCAGGTCCTGGAAGTTGAACGGGTGAAAAAATCGGAAACGGGAATGATTACCGAGCCTGTGACCGTCACCGAGGACATGACCGTGGGGGATGTGCAGGAGGTCATGAGTAACTACCACATCTCCGGACTGCCCGTTCTGCACGGAGGGAGACTGGTGGGGATCGTTACCAACCGTGATCTCCGTTTTGTTTCTGACAACGGCCTGCGCGTCAGGGACGTGATGACCTCGAAAAACCTTGTTACTGCCAGGCCGGGTATCACCATGGAGCAATCCAAGGCTCTTCTGCATGAGCACCGCATTGAAAAATTGCTGGTTGTTGATGATGAAGGGGCCCTCAAAGGATTGATTACCATCAAAGACCTGGAGAAGACCCGCAAGTATCCCCATTCTGCCAAAGACTCCAGGGGACGTCTGCTGGTTGGGGCTGCTCTCGGAGTGGGGCCTTCAATTGAGAGTAATGCCGAGAAACTCCTGCAGGCAGGGGTTGATGTGGTGGTTATTGACTCTGCCCATGGTCACAGCAAAGGTGTTCTCGACGCTGTCCGTCGGGTAAAGAGTGCTTTTCCGCAACTGCAGGTGATTGCTGGCAACGTGGCCACCGGCGAGGGAACAAAGGCTCTGATCGAAGCCGGCGCCGATGGAGTGAAGGTTGGTATCGGCCCCGGCTCCATCTGTACCACAAGAATCGTTGCAGGAGTGGGCGTGCCACAGATTACCGCTATCAAGAACAGCGTTGAAGTGGCAATGAAGTACAATATTCCGATCATTGCGGATGGTGGCATTAAACATTCCGGAGAGATCGTCAAGGCTATCGGTGTGGGGGCCAGCTCAGTGATGATTGGTTCTCTGCTGGCAGGAACCGAGGAGACTCCGGGGACCACCTTTCTTTATCAGGGGCGGACGTACAAAAGCTATCGTGGCATGGGGTCCCTTGGAGCCATGAGCCAGACCAACGGTTCGGCGGATCGTTACTTTCAGTCTGAGGTGACAACGACCTCCAAGTTTGTCCCCGAAGGAATTGAAGGCAAGGTCCCCTATCGCGGACCACTCAGTGATATGATCTATCAGCTCCTTGGCGGCCTGCGTTCCGGTATGGGCTACGTGGGAGCAGCGAGTATCCCCGAGTTGCAGAAACGGGCGAAATTTGTTCGTATTTCTCCTGCCGGACTGCGTGAGTCTCATGTTCACGACGTCACTATTACCAAGGAAGCACCCAACTATCACAGCGCATAAGGAGGTGAACATGGCTGTTCACAACCAGACTATTGTCATTCTCGACTTCGGTTCCCAGACCACCCAGCTCATTGCCCGGCGTATTCGTGAGCAGAAGGTGTATAGTGAAATACACCCCTTCAACACGAAGCTGGAGAAAATCAAGGCCTTGAAACCCGCAGGCATCATCCTTTCAGGAGGGCCCTGCTCGGTCTATGATGAGGACGCCCCGTACAGTGATCCCGCAATCTTTGAACTTGGTATCCCTGTGCTGGGAATCTGTTATGGTGCCCAGTTGATGCTGCAGCAGCACGGTGGACGGGTGGAAAAGGCCCACAAGCGTGAATTCGGCAAAGCGGATCTTACTATTAAAAGGACCGGCGGGCTTTTTGGCAAACTGGAGGGAGGCGGCCACCAGGTGTGGATGAGCCATGGTGACCGGGTAGAAGTTGTACCCGAAGGCTTTGAGGCCACTGCCTTTAGTGATAATTCTCCCTACGCTGCCATGGCACACCGGGAAAAGCCCTTCGTTGCTGTTCAGTTTCACCCCGAAGTGGCACACACCCTCATCGGCACTGATCTGCTGAAGAATTTTATCTTTGGCATCTGTGACTGCAGGCCGGAATGGACCATGGCTTCTTTCATTGACCAGAACGTGCGTGAAATTCGTGAGCGGGTTGGAGACGATAATGTTATCTGTGCCCTTTCCGGCGGAGTGGACAACACGGTGGTTGCAGCAATGCTTCATAAGGCCATTGGTAAGCAGCTTACCTGTATCTACGTTAATAACGGCTTGATGCGTGAAGGTGAGAGTGAGTCAGTACTCTCCTTTTTCCGCAGTCACACCGACCTTCATCTTGTTGATGTAGACGCCAGTAAATTTTTCCTTGACCAGCTGAACGGTATTGCGGATCCTGAAGAGAAGCGCAAGCGTATTGGCATTGGTTTTATCAATATTTTTGAAAAAGAGGCGAAGAAGATCGGTGCTGTAAAATACCTCGCCCAGGGAACACTTTACCCGGATGTCATTGAGTCCGTCTCCTTTCGCGGGGCTGCTCCGATCAAATCTCATCATAATGTCGGTGGTCTGCCGGATGTGATGAAGCTGGAGCTGATTGAGCCTCTGCGGGAACTTTTCAAGGATGAGGTCCGACAGCTCGGGCTTGAGCTGGGGTTGCCGGAGGAGGCTGTCTTTCGTCAGCCTTTCCCTGGTCCTGGTCTTGCTATTCGTATCATGGGTGAGATCTCCGGGGAGCGCCTTACGATCCTGCGTCAGGCCGATGCTATTGTTCTGGAGGAGATGCGCAGGGCGGGCTGGTATCGCAAGGTCTGGCAGAGTTTTGCTGTGCTGCTGCCCATCCAGACCGTTGGTGTTATGGGCGACGGACGCACTTACGAACATGTGATCGCGATTCGTGCTGTGGACTCCATTGATGCCATGACTGCTGACTGGAGCAGAATCCCCCCGGATATCCTCGGGGAGATTTCCAGTCGTATTATCAACGAGGTGCGCGGGGTTAACCGTGTGGTCTACGACATCTCTTCCAAGCCCCCGGCTACCATAGAGTGGGAATAAGGGGGGATTCCCCCCCCAGGGTGTGATTTGCCGACGGAAAGAGCCCAGCCTTTCCATTGATGCATTTTATGCAAAAGAGTCTCTTCTTAATTTCTAGGCCAATGCTTAAAACTGGAATTTTTGTTGATGCAGAGAATATCCGTATCTGTGGTGGATACGGCATGCGTTACAACGTGCTTGCCGATCTTGCCGGTTGCGGAAGCTCCGTGCTCCTCCGTGCCAACTCATATATCGCCGAAGATCGAGAGCGGACTAAGGAGCCGGAATATCGTGCAAAACTCTACCATTATCATGATGTTATCCGTCAGTGCGGCTTCAAGGTAATCAAAAAATTTGTAAAACATTTCCTTGATGATGAAGGAATTTTGACTACAAAAGCGAATGCAGACATGGATCTGGCAATTGATGCCCTTCTTCAGGCGCGCAATCTCGACAGAGTCATACTGCTCACTGGTGACGGAGACTTTGTCCGTCTCGTTCTGGCGCTGCAGAATATGGGCTGTCGTGTGGAGGTTATTGGTTTCAAAAATGTCAGCAATGCGCTGCGTGAAACTGCAGATTCCTACACCTCCGGCTATCTTATTCCCGGCCTGCTTCCTGTTACCTCTCCGGACAACGATGAGGAGTTGAAAGGGCGGCTGCGGGGGGTTGCGGTCAGCTACAAGGCTGATCGAGGCTTCGGTTTTATGCGCTATTACAGACTCTCTGAGCAGGGGCTCCGTCCGGAAACACTTTTTTTCCACTGTTCCCAGGCGGTGGATGTACACGACTCCATGTTTATGGATCCGTCCAATATCTTTGAGTTTTCGCTGTACCGGAATCCTGAAAATGAGAATCGTCTTGAAGCACGGGAAATCCGCCATGTTACCGGCGATCGTCCCGAACATGTCTCCTGATGCCAACTGCGGGGGGCTTTTGCCCCCCCGCAACTCTGCGGCAGAGCCGCTTTATTCTGATGGAGAGGACATAGAATGCAGAATCTTTTAGACAAAATTAATTTGCAACAGTTTGACATGGAGACACTCCAACAGCTTGGTTTACTGGCACTTCCCTGGGTCTGGAAGGTGCTGGCCGCACTTCTCATTTTCTTTATCGGAAAGTGGATATCCCGGAAACTCTCGCGAATTTTCACCAAAATGATGGAGAAACAGGGCGTGGATGTTACCCTCATCCGTTTCCTCGAAGGAATTATCTACTACGCTTTACTGGTCAGTGTGGTGCTGGCCGCTGCTTCGCAAATTGGCGTGAAAACGACCTCTTTCTTTGCCATTCTGGGTGCCGCATCTCTTGCTGTAGGTCTGGCTCTGAAGGATTCGCTGGCTAATTTTTCCGCCGGTGTGATGCTTATTCTCTTCCGTCCTTTCAAGGTGGGAGATTTTATTATCGTCGGGGGTGAGTCTGGTGTGGTAGAGCATATCAATGTCTTTAATACCGTACTCAATACCGCAGATAATCAGCGCAAAATTATTCCCAACAACAATATCAGCAATGCCACCATTACCAACGTCACCGCCAACCCGCGGCGTCGCGTGGATCTGGTAATTGGGATCAGTTACGATGACGATATCCGCCTCGCCAAGGAGACTCTCGAAGAAGTGATCCGTGCTGATAAACGGGTCCTTGCTGAACCGCCTCTGTTGATTGCTGTGTCGGAACTCGGTGAGTCAGCGGTGAGCCTTGTTGCCCGTCCGTGGGTGGCGACTGGCGATTACTGGGGTGTTCTTTTCGATTTGACCGAAAAGATCAAACTGACCTTTGATGAGAAAGGCATCAGCTTCCCCTTCCCGCAGCAGGATGTGCACATGTTTCAACAGAAGTAATCTTTGAGCAGGCTCCCGTCTCGACGGGAGTCTTCCTCCGGAGGAGGGTCTATGGGTGGGAAAAAACAGATGCTGGTCGCCGATATCGGCGGTACAAAAACCGATATTGCCCTGGCCCTTCCCTCTGTTGACGGCTTCTTTTTTGAGGAGCGCCGGCGTTTCAACAACGATGACTTCCCTGATCCCCTCACTCTTTTTTCCCGCTACCTCTCTGCAATAGAAACCACTCCCGAGATCGCATGTTTTGCCATTGCCGGTATCGTCGGGGAGCGTGTTACTCAAATGACCAATCGTCCGTGGAGTATCGACGCGGAGCGCTTTGAGCAGGCCCTCGGGGCCAAACGGCTGGTAATGATTAATGATCTCACTGCGTTCAGCAGTTCCGTTGCGGTGCTCCCGCCGGAGGCGTTCTGGACTCTGCAGGACGGGCACGGGGCGAGTGATCCTGTTTGCGGGATTCTCGCTCCGGGCACCGGTTTGGGAGAGGGGATGCTGTTGCGTGGAGAGGGCTTCTTTTTCGCGCGGGGAAGTGAGGGGGGGCATACCGATTTTGGGCCGCAGGGGGAGGTGCAGGAGCGTCTTCTCAGGTGGACTCTGAGGGAGATGAAGCATGTCAGTTATGAGGCTTTTCTCTGTGGTTCTGGTCTGATTCGAATCTTTCGGTTTGTCACTGAAGAGCTGGGAATTGTCCCTCAGGAGGAGGTCTCAACAGCCCTGCAGCGGGGAGGAGATCATGCGCCAATTATTACTTCCGGTGCGCTTTCCCATTGCCCCGCCTGTTGTGAAGCACTGGCGCTTTTCCTGGATATTCTTGGCAGTGAGGCGGGAAATCTGGCACTCAAACTTCTGGCAAAGGGCGGGATTTTCCTTGGCGGAGGCATTCTGCCCCGTCTTTATCGGGATCT
>JBFHIO010000028.1:0-10765 GCA_041596435.1 Desulforhopalus sp.
CACTGCACCATCCGGCCTGCAGGCTTTCGATCAGGAGGCTGGTTGTATCTTCAAGTTGCCAGAACAGCTTTGCGTTGGTGAGTTTGATGTCTCCAATGTTGATCTTTTCCACTGTCAGTCGCTGACCCGGGGCCGACTGAGGGCGGAGGATGTCAGGCAGGGTTATGGCTGTTTGAATTCCCTGCAGATGAGTGCTTTCCTGTTGCAGGTCTCCTCCCGAAAGGGAAAGAGAGAGTGCGCCGCCGATGCCTTCTGGTGAGAAATGGAAATTTCCCTCACCAGAAAGTTGACCGGTTGCCTTGAGTTTCGGGTTGATATTGAAACCGAGAGAGTCGGGCAGGGTACTGATGTCGAATTCGCTCATGGGGAGGTGACATTGCCAGATGCTTTTAAGGTTCGTCTGGGCAAGGTCTCCTGTGCAGTTCAGGTCAAAGTTTTTTATGAGTGGACTGGAGATGTTGAGACGTGTATTGAGACCGTTATGCGTTTGAGTAAGAACGGAATGCAGTTTTCCGACGATTGTTTTCTTCCAGCGGATACTGCCGATGGAAAGCTCTCCTCTGGAGCGACTGCGGATCCTCGGTGGCGGGTATTGGATGGGCAGTTGCAGGTGGACGTCACGCAGTTCAGTGCTGGATGCGGGCAAAAGCAGGTTGGGCATGGTGGCATTGAGAAGGGCGGTTGTTCCGGTTTTCCTTTTTTTTGCTGTCAGGTTTATGGCAAGCCTGGGAACCTCCATCGGGCCGAACTGCAGCTTGTCGGCAAGGAGTTTCGATGTAAAATTTTCCCCGTCTTCACCGTATGTTCCAGAAAGAGTGAACGTGGTCGGTTCTGGACTTAATTCATGTCGCAGTGATATTGCTGCGGTCAGGTTTTGTTTGTGAAAATTCAGGGAGCCTTCGGCGTTTGCAGATGCCTTGAACGGGCTGGAGAGTGTCAGATTTTCAAGAAGAAAATCAGCGTGGGTGCTGTCGCCGGAGAGGGCAAGTTGCAATGGCTTTACAGGGGGACTGTCGAGTCGCAGAGAATTCCCGGTTGAGAGGGAGGTCGACGGAAAAAAAAGACTGGCCTGCCAGGAGTCCAGAGTTGAGCCGGAGAGCAGGGCTTCGCCGGTGATTTCTCCCGTGCCTTTAAGCTGTAGTGACGGAATTTTTGGAAGCAGGGGGAATTGAAGTATCCGTTGCAGATTAAGAAGGGAGGCCTTTGCTGTAAAGTGGCGTTTGCTGCCATCCAGTTGAGCTGTAAGCTCAATATTAAGGGGAAGTTCACCTGTACAGGAAAGCCTGGAATGAAATCCGTTGAGGAGTTTGCCCTGTTTTGTCTCGGTCAGATCTGGTGTGAAATTACCACTGAAGAGGATATGTATGCTTTCTTCAGGCCTGTCAAGGTTGTGCAGGACCAGATCTCCATTGTGGATAGTCACCTTGTTTACCCCGAAGGGAAGGAGGACAGGACCCGCAGGGCTCTCTTTTGTGGTGCTGCCTGCTGAAGCCGTCAGTTCGGGTGGCAGTATTATGTGGCTGCCGGTAAAGGGAAGGGTAATTTTCAGCCACTCTATCTCCGCAGAGGTTATCTCTTTGCGTTGCAGGGACTTCAGTGTGCTGTTGAGCCTCAGACCTTTAAAACTGAGAGAGGCCTCTTCTGCGGTACATGTTCCCTGCAGAGAAAGACCTGAAGGCGAGAACTGTTCTATTTCAATGTGGCTGGGAATGGAGAAAAATTTTGCTGTCCCGGGCAATATCCAGTGATTGCAGATAAACGGAAGGGCAAAAAAAAGTAGAAAACCACAGAGAAGGAGAATGGTACAGAAGAACAGGGTTCGGGTGAACAGCCGAAGAAGTTTGTGCTTCCTGAAGTCTTCGCCCGTACCCTGCGTATTCCTCTCTGTCATTTTTTTAAGAATGCCATCAGCGGAAATTCCACTTCGGCGTGCGTTTTTCAAAAAAAGCCTTTACTCCTTCTTTTGCGTCATCGGTAGTGCAGAGACGGGCAAATGCATCGTTCATAAAATCGAATTGCTGGGCGTAGTTCATATCTTCACTGGCATAAAAACTCCTCTTGGCAATTTGTACGGCGAGGGGGCTTTTTTGTGCCAGCTTCTCGGCCCAGGCCCGGGCCTCTTTGTCGAGATCGGCTTTTGGAACAACACGGTTAACCAGACCAAGTCGAAGCAGTTCCTCCACCGGAATCAGCTCCCCGAACAGCAAGAGTTCCAGTGCTTTTTTGCGTCCCACAACTCTCGCGACAGGGAGGACCGGGCCAACGCAGTTGAGCCCGACGTTGATGGCGGTAAGCCCCATACGGGTGTTGTCAGCGGCAATAGTGAGGTCGGCTGCGACGGCGAGACCCATGCCGTTGGCGGCGGCCACACCCTGTACTGCAGCAATAACCGGCGTTTTCATCTGAGCGATGTCAGTAAACGGCTGCTCCATGTGTTCGATCCAGGCGCGGTATTCGAGTGGACTCTGTCCCTCCAGTTCGTTGACATCAATTCCTGCGCAGAACGCCCGTCCTTCCGAACGAATGATAACCACCCGCACTGCAGGATCACCTTCCATCTCCATCAGGGCCGTGTGCAACTCTCCGGCCATGGGGCTGGTGAATGTGTTGAGTGTATCGGGTTGATTGAGGGTGATGACTCCAACAGGTGATGCATCGTGTTCGATGGTAAGACTGGCATACGTCATGGTAACCTCCTGTGCAGGGGTTGAGTGAATAATCTTCCTTTTACCTGTGAAATTGCTGATTTTCTTTTTGCTGTTTTCCTGCCCTTCCCGTGAGCCACAGCATGGCGTTCTTTTTCGAGGGGGGCTTTTACTGGTACCTTGAACAATCGTTCATCTTCTTTGTTTCAGTTAAAAAATTATCCCTGGTGGTAAGCGCCAGACTCCGATATCAAAGTGATACCTGCGGTAACTGTCCTCCTGTGCCTCGAATATGAACGAAATACAAGCTGTTTCAAGATACCCTCACGTCAGGAATACTTCGAAATTCTTTCAAAGAGAGATGCGCAGGGCCACACCAAGAAAGATGGTATCGGTGTCAATATTGTGATCTTTATCATCAAAATCGGCGACATCATTAAATCTGTAGTTGGCGTTGATGTCGGCATATATGTGGGGCAGAATTTTTAAATTGAGACCGGCACGCAGGGCGTAAAAGGGCTCATCCGCCCATTCTCCGTCTGTGTGGGTGGTTCCGATTCCCGCTCCGGCATAGATCATATCACCAAAGAGGAGCCATGCCTGCGGGGCGATGGCATTTTCACCAAAGCGATCAGGAAGAAATTCACAGTCGAGTTCAAAACCGAAGAGGCCTTCCCAGTATTGATATGAGGCGAGAAGGCTGTAGCCATCGTTGTCAAAGCTCTCTCCATCCCAGTCGAGATCATCTACGGAGGTCCAGTAGGTGGCGCCTGCGCCAATGCGTGTATCACCGGCATGGGAGGTTACGGGAAGGGCAAGGAAGGCAAGGCAAACTGCAGCGGTGACAAGTTTTTTGTTCATGTTTTCTCCTTTTTTCAGGGACATTTTTTTTCAGAGGATACAGCTTCATTCAGAAAACAGTACAATATCTTGTACGCGAGGGAAAGGGAAATTGGTTTCCCCTTCTTCAGCGAGATTTGGACATCACAGCCGAAAAAACGTTCCAGGAATTGATGTCCCGCTGAAGAATGTGCCGGGCAAAGCCGTAGAGCAGACGAAGGCTTTCGTTGATAACCAGGGAGTTGGGTTTGAGACGGTCCAGACGTTCAAGGGGCATGGACTGAGCCATGTTGAGCATATTGAGACTGCCGCCCGAAAGGGGATTTTGCAGAGGTCCCCCATTGCACGTCTCACAGATCAGTCCGCCGCTGTGCAGGTCAAAACGTACAGGACGACTTGAAGCGGGAGTTCCGCAGCTGGTGCAGCAACTCAGTTCTGGCCGGTAGCCGAGCAGGTCAAAGCTGCGTAGAAAGAAGAGAGCGACGACGGTGCGGGGTTCCATCCGCATGTCAAGTTGATAGAGGGCCCAGAGGGTAAGGCGGAAAAGGTTACTGTCGCTTTCTGCATCCCGGATGCTGTGCAGGAGCAGTTCCCGTATTACATTGCCAGCGAGGTAGGCGGGGTAATTCGTTCGTAGAAAGGGGTAAATGTTGTTGAGTTCTGCTTCGTTGAGAAAGGCAAGGGATTTGGAAAATTTCTGTTTGAAATCGATATGCAGGCGGGTGAAGATCTCAAGCTTGTTTACAAAACGCTTTTTACTGTTCCGTGCGCCTTTGGCAATAGCCGAAATGCGTCCAGATTTGTGGCAGAAGAGTGTAATGATAAGGTCAGACTCCCCTGTTTCAAGAGAGTTCAAGACAATGGCGTCATCTTCCATGGGGAGCTAAAAGGTGATTCTGCTGCACTCAGGCAACAGATTTTTTCCTGTCACGGATTTCTTTTACTTCTTCAATTGCCCGATCAATTGCCCTGTGAAGGGGCTGGTGCAGCTCGTTTTCCTGCATAGAGGTGGCTGGACGGAGGTCACGATTATGCATAGCATCATTTTCATCAAAACTACGCAGTTTCTGGCTCAGAAAAGAGGCCGGGTTCCACGAGAAAAACCAGCAGAGAAAGGCAAAGAAAGCGAGAAGAATGAAGATGATCATACCGATAGAAGTGAAAATGAGCAGTGAGGGGCGCTCAGCCATGGCCTCAACATCTTCATTCATGCTGCCAAAATCGATGGCGAAGGAATTCTTTCGTTCAGGGGATCGGGCCCGCTCGGACTCAAACTGGCAGGCAGCATTATCCGGGTCAAGATGTACGATCCGGGCGTACATTCGGTAGAATCCACGGCAGAATGGAGTGGCTGGAAGCTCTGCGTAGCGGCTCTCTTCCATGGCGATCAGATTGGTGCGCGAAATCTTGGTCTCCTGCCCAATCTCAGCAAGACGTATCCCCTGGGCAATTCGGGCCGCGCGCAGTTTGTCACCAATTCTGCCCGCAGTCGAGATCCTGGCAGGTTGCCGACGAGGCTGTTGGGGGTGATGCTGTTCTTCGCCGGAGAGTCCCTGCTGGTCATTGCTCTGCGCATGTTGCTGTCCAGCAGGAATTTGACATGGGTGTAACTCGGCCTTTTGTCCTTCGATATATTTTCTTCTGGGGGGCTCGGATGGGCTAAGAGACATTTCACATCTTCTGTATATAGGCGTCAGCCTTCAGTTTTTTAATCCAGTCTTCATATTCTTCCTGAAGTTGTTTCTGAAACAGCTTTTCGCGGATTTCGTTTTTTACGTCATCATATTCAGCAGTGATGATGACGGCATCTTTATCGGTGGAGGTTACTTGAAAAAACTGATACCCATCGCTTGTTTCGATAATGTCACTTACCTGGGAAGCTCGCAGACCCTTAATCACTGCCGCCATGTCGGGGGCCATCTCATCAAGGGAGAAAGAACCAATATCTCCGCCGTCAGCGGCAGAGGGAAGATCAGAATGCTCTTGTGCCAGTTTTTTGAAATCTTTGCCTGCAAGTACTGAGGCGCGAATCTCTTTTGCCAGCTCAAGTGCCTCTCTCTTTGAACGCTGGCTGCCGCCGGTATTATCCATCGCCCAGGTGAAGCCCATCTGCAGCAGGTTGTAAGTCTTGCCGTCAACCGTCTCAACGTAATTTTTTTGGTAAGATTCTCTTACCATCGCATCCGTTATGACTATTTTGGAGCGAACATCAATACTGAGAAGTTTACTTTGCAGAATGCCTGCCCGAAGATTATCCCGTACGACTGCTTCGCTTACCCCTGCCTGCTTCATCTGAGAAAGGAATTGTGCCTGGCTCATTCCTGAACGCTTTCTCTGGCTTTCAAAAGCACGGTCAATTTCCAGATCGGAGACGGTAATATTGGCCTCCTGTGCCTTGCGGGAGAGAAGGCGCCGATCAATGAGGGATTCCAGCGTTTTCTGGCGAACGTCTTCGAGTTGTGCCAGATCGGCCGGGTCGCTGCTGGAGAGAAGGTCCTGGTAACGTTGAGCGACTTCAGCGTCGAGCTCACTGAGGGTGATGACATCACTGTCCACAACGGCTACGACCTTGTCGACCAGCTTCGCGGCTGCATCTGCAGGAAAAAGAGCGCTGACAAACAGAGTAAAAGTAAGTAACACGGCGCAGCAAGAGGCTGTGCGGCAGAAGAATAGCCGGCGGGGCAGAGTACAATATGCAATCATATAAATGGCAGGGTATGCAGTTTTTCAGAATGGATGATCAGGAAACGGCCTTATGGTCAGCATGACATTGATTTCCGGGATTAATTATTGACATTTCTCTCTCGATAAATATCATAATATGTCCAGTCGCTATCTGTCCCGGAGGGTAGCGGGGACTTGTGTAAGCTGCCAATTTCTCATAAACAATAATATACCACACACTCTTTTAACACAAAAATCTTTTAAAGGAACGCAGATGAAACATCCTGACAATATGAAGTTTCGTACCATTATGCTGGCACTGGTATTTCTCTTTCTGGCAGGTATCGCGCACGCAGACACCCGTATGCCGGCGTTTTCACTTGCCAGTGCGGCTGATGGCGAAATTGTTGATTCCTCTTCTTTCAATGGCAAGACTTTGCTGGTAACGTTTTTCGCAACATATTGTCCGCCCTGCAGGCTTGAGGTGAAGGACTTGAAAGAGCTGCAGAATACGTATGCTGCAAACCAGTTTTCCGTGGTTGCGCTTTCCATGGATCGTGGAAGCAGCGGGGTTGCGAGCTTTATGAAAGAGAGGTCCATCAACTATCCTGTTCTCATGGCCACCATGCAGACCAGCAATGACTTCGGTGGTGTGATGAGTATCCCTTCCGCTTTTCTTGTGAACAGTGACGGGGATGTGGTTAAGCGGTATATGGGTTATGTTGCCAGGGACATCTTTGAAAAGGACATAAAAAGTGTGATGGAATAGTTGCTGTCAGGCCTTTTTCCTTTCACTTGAGGAAGGCCCTGCAGCGAGAAGATGTTTCTGCTTTTGTATCGATAGTGGAATCAGTTGTTGCGGGAGGGGATGTTGCCATGGCAACATCCCCACCCGGTTTGTCGCTGCCTTTTCTTCTGGCCCTTCCGGGCTCTAAAAAAAGGGGCTTTGACGAAGTCAATATATCAGATTTCAGCCGGGCAGAAAGGGAGATGCAGAGGGGTTCACTTTTTTAAGCTTCTTCTCCTCTCGAAATCGGGGTGGATTTATCTGCTGAAATATCTATAATGATCAGGCTGTTGTCTGCACATATGCGGGCTGGTTCTTTTATGGGAACCTTGAATATGAACGAAATATAAGATTATTCAAGGTCCCCTTATGAAAAAGTGGATTATAAGCCGTGCGGCAGGGAGGTCGCGGGTTTGATCAGGAGTATATTTCTCGGATCCCGGGGAAGGATTGCCCGAGGTTCTTTCCGTGTCCGGTTCAGGGCATTTCGTTTTTTAATGGTGACAGATCATGGCACTTTATCCCGTTAATCTAAACCTTGAAGGCAAGGTTTGCATTGTTATAGGTGGCGGCAAAGTGGCTGCCCGCAAAGTGGCCGGGCTGTGTCGCGGCGGGGCCGCTGTCAGGCTTGTAAGTCCTGAAATTATTGATGAAATGCGTCCGTGGCTGGAGGGACATGAGGAGACAACTCCGGTGGAGTGGTTTGAGCGGGAGTATGCGCTTGGTGACCTGCAGGATGTTTTCCTTGCCTTTGCCGCGACTTCCAGTCCGGCAGTGCAGAGAGATATCCGTAAGGAAGCCGCACAGCGCAATGTGCTCTTGAATATCGTCGATGACCCGGACAACAGTGGTTTTCATGTTCCAGGCCATTTCCGACGGGGGGATGTGCTGGTTACGGCATCTACCGGTGGTGAGAGTCCCGCTCTTGCAGCCTCTCTGCGACAGCGGCTTGAGGAAACGATCTGCCCTGAATATGATCTGGTCAATCGCCTGCTTGGTTCCGTCCGCGAAGCGGTTCTGGCAGCGGGGGGGACCACCGAGGAGCACGGCCGAATATTTAATGAATTAATGAATGGTGGTATAGTGGAGCAGATCCTTCAGGGGGAGTGGTTTCGAGTTCAGCAGATGCTCTGCAGTGCTCTTCCTCCCGGTATCGACGGCTCAAAAATCACTGCTCGATTTATTGAGGAAGGTGAGGAGAGCGGCCTTATTAAACCACTTTCCCTTCGCTGATTCTTCCTGCGGAATTGAATACATATGACAGAACTCAGTAATATCCTCTATGCCGTAACACTGCTGGTGTCAGGTCTCTCCTGTGCGGGGTATCTGGTCTATTTTTTCCGGCAGCGTAAAGACGTTCGTCAGATTGCCCGGGTACTTCTTCTTGCCAGTGGTGTTCTGCAGACTCTTTTTCTGCTGACACGGTATGTCCTTGTCGGTCACACTCCTATTACTTCTCCCTTTGAAACCATGGTCTTTTTTGCCTGGTCAACGACCTGGGCTTTTCTGACCTTTCATTGGCGATATTCCCTGAAAAATTTTGGGACCATCGTGTCATTGACGATCTTCTCACTGCTGGGCATCTCTCTTTTTGCCAGCCAGCAGGTTATTTCGCTGCCACCGAAACTGCAGAGCGTCTGGCTGCCGGTCCATGCCGGGATCTCTATATTCTCCTATGGTTTCCTCTCCCTTGCCTTCTGCGGCGGGGTAATGTACCTCATTCTCGAAAGGGCGTTGAAGCGCAAACGATTTGGTTTTCTTTTTGAACGCCTTCCCTCTCTTGACGCTCTGGATCAGCTTAACAGCCACTGTATCACGATCGGCTTTGGCCTGTTCACTGTCGGGATTCTAACCGGAGTTTTGTGGCTGAAACAGGTTTATGGTGACTACTGGCACGGTGGCCCGAAAGAGGTCTGGTCGATGGTTATCTGGTTTGCCCTCTTATTCCAGGTGCACCAGCGTTATTCCGTTGGCTGGCGTGGTCGCCGGGCGGCACTGCTTGTAGTTATAACTTTTGTAGTTATCCTGCTCACCCTCTGGGGAGTTACGTATCTTTCCGGAGGCGCACACGGACATGCAATCTGAACAAATTCTATTGCTCGGGGTGAATCACAAAACGACCCCGGTGGAAATTCGCGAAAAAATTGCTCTCTCAGGTGGCTACGATCAGTATCTTGCCGCACTGAACAAGGTCGAACATGTACAGGAGCATTACCTTCTCTCCACCTGTAATCGGGTCGAACTCCTTGTGGTGGCCGATGCCGGTTCAGACGTAAGGGAGCCCTTGATTCGTTTCCTTTTTGGAAATGAAGTGCCCATTGAGAAGGCAGATGAGTATCTCTACATTTTTGAAGGGCGAGAGGCTGTCCATCACCTCTTTACTGTTGCCGGAAGCCTGGATTCGATGGTTGTTGGCGAGGCGCAGATCCTCGGGCAGCTCAAGGAGGCCTATCGACATGCCGCAGAGCAGCACTCCACAGGGGCGCTGCTCAATAAGATGCTGCACAAGAGCTTTACTGTGGCCAAGCGGGTGCGTACTGAGACTGGGATTGGCAGTTCGGCGGTCTCCATCAGTTATGCAGCTGTACAGCTTGCGAAAAAAATATTTGGTGATTTGCAGCAGAAGAGCGTTTTGTTGATCGGTGCTGGAGAGATGGCTGAGCTGGCGGCAGAACATCTCCTTGGCAACGGGGTGAAGACGGTGAGTGTCGCAAATCGGACGCTTGCCCGTGCCATGCGCCTGGCTGAGCGTTTCGATGGCGAGGCGATCAGTATGGAAGAGTTGCCCGGGCACCTTGAAGAGACTGATATTATCATCAGCTCAACAGGTGCCGAGGGACTGATAATTCGCAAAAAAGATGTGCAGTCGGTAATGCGTAAACGCCGTAACCGACCGCTTTTCCTTATCGATATTGCTGTTCCGAGGGATCTTGATCCAGGGCTGAATGATCTTGACAACGTCTATCTCTATGACATTGATGATCTCAGCAGTGTGGTGGAGATAAATCGAGAGGGACGTGGCCGTGAGGCCATCAAGGCAAAGCGCATTGTTGATGAAGAAACGCTGAAATTTGAACACTATATTGAAACTCTGGAAGTCAAGCCGACCATTGTTGAATTGCGGAGACGGATTCGAGAAATGGCTGAGGGGGAACTGGCGAAATCCCGCCACCGTCTCGGAGAGCTGAGCGAGGAGCAGGAAGATGCCCTGGAGGCAATGCTGCATGCGATTACCGCCAAGATTCTACACCATCCGATGGAGTATCTGAAGAGTCCGATGTGTAAGGGGCACAGAAAGATTAAAGAGCGGGTGAATACTGTTTGTGAGCTTTTTGGTTTGCCGGAGAGCAGGGCAGAAAAGCAGGACGACGAGAAAAATGAGTGATGTTGAAGCATATGTAGAGGATGAAGTGTTTCTGGTTCATGATTCAGGAGAAATGCCTGAGGTCGGCCTGCATGCATCTCTTTACTGGCTGGAAAGAGACGAAGAGGGGCCACAACTGTGCCTGAATGGTGAACAGAAGGAGAAGCTGGTCGCGGCGGCGACCTCTCGTTACGAGGAGATCATCCTTCGTGACCTTTTGCCGGAAAACCGTTTTAAATCGCACTATCGGGGGCTGAATCGTTCTCTCTACAACTGGCAGCGTTTTCTTGAGTTCTGTGCTCGCTGGGATGTCGAGGTGACTGAGATTCGTCCGCAGATTAAACGCGCACTCGAGAGTCGTTTTGCCGTGATGGTGGCGGAGGGAGAAGATGAACTGGAATGTTCAGCTGCTGAACTCTCCTCTTTTGCGCAGGAGCTCGGGGCTGTGATGCCGAAGGTGCTGAC
>JBFHIO010000029.1:0-10702 GCA_041596435.1 Desulforhopalus sp.
CGCAGGGATATTATTGATATCCCGAGGATAAATTTTTGACTGTAACGAAGAAGATGGACGAAAAACGGGTTATTCAAGGTACCCCTTAAAGAAAATTACTCTACAGCAGCGCAAAATTCAAGTGTTCCACCAACAGGAGAAACAACAGAGGCGGAACAGGGTTGCCCCCGCTCCGCCTCAATCTGCTTTACATCTGCATAAAAAATCAGACAATCGGTTTCATTGCACTCATATAAGATCGCAGCTCAGCACCAACTTCTTCCACCAGCGTGTAGCGAATCGCTTCATTCACCTGAATCAGGTCAAGATTGTCTACACTGTTGTCTGCCGCATCAAGTCCTTTCCCGATAACATCCACATCCACAGTGGACATGAAATCCTTGAGAAGCGGAACACAGGCGTTCGCGAAAAGATAGTTGCCGTATTCAGCGGTATCAGAAATAACAACATTCATCTCATAGAGTTTTTTACGAGCGATAAGATTGGCGATCAACGGAACCTCATGGTGAGATTCGTAGTATGCCGATTCCGGCTTGATTCCTGCGGAAACCATGGTGTCAAAAGCGAGCTCAACGCCCGCCTTGATCATGGCGATCATCAGGATACCATGATCATAATATTCCTGTTCGGAGATAGAAGCATTCCCCGCAGTATTTTCAAAATCGGTCTTGCCGGTTTCTTCACGCCATTTAAGCAGGTTTGCATCGCCGTTGGCCCAGTCTTCCATCATTATGCGGGAGAATTCTCCACTCATGATATCATCCATGTGCTTTTCGTAGAGCGGCGCCATGATAGTTTTCAGCTCTTCGGAGAGAATGAAGGCACGAATTTTTGCAGGATTGCCGAGACGATCCATCATGGCAGTGATTCCACCGAACTTCAACGACTCAGTGATGGTCTCCCAGCCCTGCTGGATCAGTTTGGCTGCATAGCCTTTGTCGATGCCCTTCTCAACCATCTTGTCGAAACAGAGCAGGGATCCGGTCTGCAGCATACCGCAAAGGATGGTCTGTTCGCCCATCAGGTCAGATTTTACCTCAGCAACAAAAGAAGACTCCAGCACACCGGCACGATCTCCGCCGGTACCACAGCAGTAGGCTTTTGCAATATCCCAGCCTTCACCTTTCGGATCATTTTCATCATGGACAGCAATCAGAGTAGGGATACCGAAACCACGCTTGTACTCTTCACGAACCTCCGTACCGGGACCCTTCGGAGCCACCATGACAACGGTAAGGTCATCACGAATCTGCATGCCCTCTTCCACAATATTGAAACCATGGGAGTAGGAGAGGCAGGCACCTTTTTTCATCAATGGCATAACCGCTGCGATAACTTTGCTGTGCTGTTTGTCCGGGGTGAGATTGATAACCAGATCTGCAGTAGGAATAAGCTCTTCGTAAGTACCAGCCTTGAAATCATTTTCGGTGGCGTTCTTCCAGGACTGGCGCTTTTGATCAATGGCAGACTGGCGCAGGGCATAACTTACGTCAAGCCCGGAGTCCCGCAGATTCAGCCCCTGATTGAATCCCTGGGCACCACAGCCGACGATGACAATTTTTTTGCCTTTGAGAAAATCAACGCCGTCAAATTCACTTGCATCCATGAAACGACAGCGGGAAAGTTGGTCGATCTGCTTGCGCAGCGGGAGAGTATTGAAGTAGTTTGTGCTCATTTTCCAGGTCCTTTTCTTAAATTTATGAAAAATATATCGTAACGATACTGCAAAGCATTCTATATTCTATCCTCACAGCGTCAAGGGATTAATCGTGACACGGCAGGGATTTCTTGCCATAAAAGGAAAACAGGAATGACCACAATTCTTATCACCAACGACGACGGTATTCACAGCCCCGGTCTTGCTGTCCTTGAAGCCGCCATGGCAACGCTGGGCAACACAGTTATTGTTGCACCGGACAGAGACAACTCCGCCGTCTCCCACTCCCTCACGATTAACCGGCCGCTGAATCTCACCCGCCACGGCGTCGCTCGTTACGATGTCAACGGTACCCCCGCTGACTGCGTGGTGCTCGGCCTCAGCAAGGTGCTCCGGGAGCCGCCTGCCCTTGTCGTTTCCGGTTTCAACCTCGGGCCCAACCTCGGAGATGACATTGCCTACTCTGGAACCGTCTCCGCTGCGGTGGAAGGAACAATGAGGGGGTGTCCCTCCATCGCTTTCTCCACCGAATACAGTGCCGACGGCTGGGATTTTGACCTTTCCATGGAAACCGCCCGCCGGATTGCCGCCCAGGTGCTCAAACGCGACCTGCCGGAAAATACTCTGCTCAACGTGAACATCCCGAAGGGACACGTCAACAGGGGGACCCGCATCACCTGCCAGGGACGGCGGCAGTGGGAAGGCGAGATTCTCGAAGTACCCGATCCTCGCGGTCGCATACACTACTGGATCGGCGGCGGTAATCCCGTCTCAGACCGCACCAGCGGCAGTGACGTCTCCGCTCTGGAGGAAGGCTTTGTCAGCATCACGCCCATCCACCTCGACCACACCAACCACGAATTTCTCCGCTCTTTCCGCGAACAGTGGGGGTTTTAATGACTGAGTCAACGATCTGCCCCAGAACAGAGCGTGCCCGCAAAGGGATCTTCGGAGTCAACATAGGTCTGTTCGCCAACATCTTTCTGGCGATCATCAAAACCATCGTCGGCCTCATCTCCCACAGTCCGGCACTGCTTGCTGACGGCATCAACTCCACCTCTGACGTTGCCTACGGGATTGTCGTAAAAATTTTCATGCACCTCTCTACGCGTCCTGCCGACAAGGAACACCCCTACGGCCACGACCGCCTGGAGTCCATCGCCGCCGTTGCCGTCGGTTCCTTCATTATGGCCACCGCCATTTCCATATTCTGGTCGGCGATCAACAGTGTTATCAGCCAGTTCCGGGGCACTGCGCCGGAGCAGTCCGAATTGAGTCTGGCTCTGTATGTCGCCCTCGGAACCATCGTCGTAAAACTCTTTCTCTGGCTTTACACCGGCAAACTCGGTCGCGAAACCGGCAACAATATACTGCTGGCTCTCGCCAGCGACCACCGCAACGATATCCTCTCCTCTTTTGCCGCTGCCCTCGGCATTTTCTTCAGCAGAGAAGGGTATGCCTGGGTTGACCCCCTTGCCGGTGCGGTCGTTGCTATAATTATCCTCTTCACCGGTATCGGTATCGTCCGAGATGCCTCCGCTGATCTTATGAATACCAGCCCGGGAGTCGAACTCACCGAAAGAATCCGCAATATGATCAAGAAGATCCCACAGGTGATTGATGTCGAAGAGATCACCGGCCACCGTTTTGGTGTTTACATTGTGCTTGACATTGTCATTGGCGTTCACCCGACCATGTGGGTGGCCGAGGGCGATGCCGTGGCAACGAGTGTGGAGAAAAAAATAATGAGTGAGATGGACACCGTCCGCCGGGTCTTCGTCCACTACCATCCGGCAAAACGCTTTCGCAACGAGACTCCGCCAAAGAACCGCTGCATGCCTCTCACCGGAGAATCCTGATATGTTCGGCAAGCAAAGCAGTAAACACGAAAACATCCTCATCCTCGGCCTCGGCGGTGTCGGTCTCTACCTCGCCAAACGCCTCATTGATGACGAACAGGCGGTGACCATCATTGAGTCCAACCCGCAGCTTATCGCCTCCGCCGAAGGCCAGATTGACGCCCGCCTCATTCAAGGCGACGCCATGAGCATTCGCTGCTGGAAAAACGCCGGAGTCGATCAGATAGATTACATGATCGCCGTCACCGACAACGACGCGGTAAACATGATGGCCGCCCACATCGCCCATCACCTCGGCATTCCACGCAAGATTGCCCGCGTTCGCTCTCTTGAATTCGGTCAACCGGACTCGCTGCTCACAGCAGAAGATCTTAATCTCGACCTCATTATTCATCCTGAGGAACTGGTTTCACAGGAGATTGTCCGTACCATTCAAACCAGCGACAGCAACGAAATCATCGAACTGGCCGAAAGTAAGATCCTCATCCTCGCCACCGCCATCGCCGCCCGCTCCCCCATCGCCGGACTGACCCTGCAGGAACTTGCCGCACGATACCACGATATTCCCTTCCGCGTGGCGGCCATCGCCCGCGGCATCCGTACCATCATTCCCTATGGGCAGCAGAAACTGCACCCTGGCGATCATATTGCCATCATGTTCCCCGCCGCCTTTCGTGACCAGGTACTGGAATTCACCTCTACCGCCCAGAAGCGGCAGCAGCGAGTCCTCCTCCTCGGCGGCGGACTGGTCGGCGCACGGGTAGCTGAGCTTCTCAACAAAAAGGTAGCGGTTACCCTGCTGGAAAAAGATGCGGACCGGGCAAAATTTCTTTCCCAACAGCTCAAGGGGGTAGAGCTCCTCCACGGTGACGGCTCCCGCCTTGATGTCCTCGCCGAGGCCGGCGTGCAGGCAGCAGACACCCTTGTCACCTGCACCGGCGATAATGAAACGAACATAATGTCCAGCCTGCTCGGCAAACACCTTTACTCGATTGAAGATGATGGCGAAGAGACCGATGAGAAGATGAAAAAGAAAAAGCTGCACACCATTTCCCTCGTCGGCAAAGAGGATTACCTCATCCTCGCCGCATCCACGGGCACCGACATCGCCCTGAACAAGAAGGTTCTGGCGGCCAACGAGATTGTAAAATTCATCCGCAGCAGCGAGTTCCACTCTGTAGCCCACCTCCACGGTTTCGACGTTGAAGTAGTGGAATTGACCCCCATGCCAAAGGCGCCTGTCACCCGGAAACCACTTTCCAAACTGGATCCCATCTTCCGCGACAAGATGATTATTGGTGCCATCCGCCGCCACGGTGAGTGGGAAATCGCCATGGGCGACACCCAGATAGAGGCCAATGAACCTGTAGTTGTCATCTGCCCGTCAATGCTCCTTAAAGATGTCAGGAAATTATTCCTCGGTTAGATTTTTACTCCCATATCCACAAACAAAAAAACCATGCAAAAACGAATTTTTCCACTCCTGTTCGCCCTTCTCTTCCTCGGTGGTTGTGCTGCCCTCCATCCCAGTTATGAAAAGCCCGCCGTCGGCCTGACCAGTATCCGCATGCTGCCCTCCAACGGTATTCTTCCCCGCTTTGAGATCGGTCTGCAGGTTATCAATCCCAACCGCACGCCGCTGCCCCTTGAGGGCATCGTCTACTCTGTCAGCCTCGACAACAACAAGATTCTTACCGGCGTCGCCAACGACCTGCCCACCGTCAAAGGATATGGTCAGGAGGAACTCAAGCTCGTCTCCAGCATTAATCTCGGCGGCGGAATCAAACTCTTCAATCAGCTCCTCTCCAGCGGTAAAAGTTCCTTCACATATACGTTCACCGCCAAAATCGACACCGGCCGTTTTTCCCCGACACTGCATTTCAGTGAAAAGGGAAATTTAAGTTCGGCACTGGGCCTTGATAACAAATAAAGGGACCCCGAAGAGTTGAGAGTAAAGAGAAAAGGTGTAACGGAAAAGAACGCAGGAAGTGGTGCAGAATTTATGGGGATATCGAAGAGCCAGTCTTTCGCCCATCTTCTTCGTTGCAGTTAAAAATTTACCCTCGGAGGTAAACGCTAGACTCCGAGATAAATCCACTGATGATGAACGGGAAGTCGGTATAAATACCTCCTGAGCCTTAAATATGAACGAAATACAAACTATTTCAAGGTCCCCTATATCAGGAGGTTTCCCTGCCCCACCCTACCTCTTCCAGAATACAGGATAGAAAACGGCCAGCGCGGAGAACATCTCAAGACGTCCCACCAGCATATTCCACGACAGAAACCACTTGCTCGCCGCCGAGAGGAAGGCGTAGTTTTCACTCGGACCGACCTCATTGAAACCAGGGCCGATATTCATCAGGCTGGCGATCACTGCTGACATTGAACCAGAGAAACTGACCTGAGGCTCAAGCAGTGAGATGACACAGCCACCGAACAGCACCAGCAGAATGTTGATTATAAAGTAGCACACCGAGAGATCGACGATCCCGGCATCCACCGGCCGCCCGTTGAGGTGCAGGGTCACCATCGACATCGGCTGTAAAAACATCCGTTTCACGGTGTAGTACATCCACTTCAAAATCACCACATAGTGAACAATCTTGATACCGCTGGTGGTCGAACCCGCGCAGGCTCCGATGAAACAGACAGTAAAGAGCAGCATCTGCGCGAGCTGCGGCCACAGCTCATAATTGGCGGTGGTAAAACCGGTGGTCGTAAGGATGGAGACCACCTGAAAACTGCCAAAGCGCAGACAATCCGCGAAGCTCTCATAGATCCCCTGCGTGTAGAGACTGAGGCTCACGCCGAGGCAGAAGAAGAGAGTGAAGCCCAGATACCAGCGCAGCTCAGTGTTCTCCCGCACCACCTTCCAGTTTCCACAGAGGATATAGTAGAAGAGAATAAAGGTCGTGCCGCCGCAGAACATGAAGAAAGTGGTCACCCAGTCGATCCACGCCGAATTGTAGAAGCCCACCGAGATATTTTTCGTCGAGTAGCCCGAGGTTGAGATCGTCCCGAAGGCGTGACAAAGGGAGTCAAACAAGCTCATTCCTCCCCCCCATAACAACAGCGTCTCAGCCACATTGAGGAAGAGATAGATTCCCCACAGCCAGGCCATGGTATCTTTGTTACGCGCTTTAAACTTGTCGCCGGTGATCACCTGACCAGGGCTTGATTCCGCCCGGAAGATCCGCATTGATCCCACACCGTGGGGCAAAAAAAGCAACGTGAGGGTGAGAAACCCCATGCCGCCGAGCAAATGCGTCTGGCTGCGCCAGAAGAGCAGACCGTGGGGCACAATCTCGATATCCGGCAGGATGGTGGCACCGGTGGTTGTATAACCGGACATCATCTCAAAGAAGGCATCGGTGAAGGTGGAGATACTGCCGTGAAAAAGAAAGGGAAAGGTGGAAACTGCAGAAATAACGATCCAGCCAAAGGTGGCGATAAAGATCGAATCACGAAAAGTGAGCACCCTCGCCCCGCGAAACAGCCGTTTAAGCGGCAGACCGAGGGCGAGAATGATTAACATCGAGAAAAGAAAAGAGAAGAGATCATCCTCACCGTAAATCAGTGAGCAGATCACGGGCAGCGCCATCGAACAGCCGGTAACAATCAACAGGGTGCCGAAGACGTTGGCAATAGATTTATAATTCATGGGCCCGGCTTCAGATCGCCGCGATCTCTTCCTGCATCTTCATGATGACTCCCACCGGATCATCGGAGCGAGTAATCGGTCGGCCCACCACAACGTGGCTGGCACCGTTTCTGATCGCAATTCCAGCAGTGACGATGCGCTTCTGATCATCGCTGCCGTCCTGCACGTTGGCTCCGGGGCGGATCCCCGGAGTAACAATGAGCAGCTTCTCGCCGAGGTCTCTGCGCAACTTCTCCGCCTCCAGCCCGGAAGAAACAACCCCGTCGCACCCCAGTTCGAGAGCGCGTCTGGCGCGGAATAAGACAAGATCGGCCACTGACTGCGTCATGCCCATGGCGCGCATGTCCTCCTCCCCGAAACTGGTGAGCACGGTGATCGCCAGCAGCTTGATGTCACTCTCCTGCTTTGCCTCCACCGCCGCCCGTACAATAGCATCGTTGCCATGGATGGTGGTCAGGCTCACCCCGCGCTCACGCACCTGCCCTACCGCCTTCTTCACCGTCTCGGGGATATCAAAAAATTTAAGATCAAGCATCACTTTGTTCCCGCGATCCACCAGCCAGTCCACCATCTCAAACCAGCTGCCAACAAAGAGCTGCAGACCGATCTTGAAGTAGCGGGTATGGGCCTCGCAACGCCTTACTATCGCCTTGGCCTCCTCGGGAGTATCTACATCCAGGGCCACAATAATGCGTTCATTCAAAGGAATATTGCTCATCTTTTACCTCACGGGTTATTGAAAAAGAGTATTTATAAATTTATGACTGAAAAAAAGAATAGCCGCCACCATGGCCATTCCGAGAACAACCACCACGCCGAGGCTGCTGCCGCTCATCTTCTTCACGACGCCCCCGCCATTATGCATGGCACCCATTTTCAGGACGGCAATATTCATACACTGACTGCGGCAATGAGCACAACCCCTGATATGGGCGTGCATCTTTGCGGCGTTTTCCTCACTCACCCGTTTATCAATCAGTGCCGACAATTCCTCCCCGCTGTAACACGCCTCAGTGGGCGGTTCCGTCGGCTCAAATTCCGTTTCCGGCTGCTGCTCAGCAATAAACTCCGCCAGCACCGCAGCAAGACGCTCATCTCTGCCCGCCTGATTCTCTCTCGTCATTTTTATGTCTTTTCGCTCAAGGGGAGATCAAGAGATTCCTGATCTGATCACACGGCCGCGCAGAGGTTTTCTCCCGCCCATTCCGCCTCCTCAGCACCATCATCAACGCTGCACTCTTTTCTCTTCTGCCCATCTTCCACCTGCGCCCCTGGCTGCAAAATGGATATTGATGTCAAAAGAGTAAAAAATATTTACACACTTTAACCATCAAAAAAAAGATGCCTCTCAGGAGACAACCTTCTTTACAATCTCTTTATCAAAATAGTTCACCGACATCCCCGCATCTACCACCATCGTCTGACAGTTGATTCCAGAGGACCGTCGGGACATGAGAAAAACCACGAGGTTGGCCGCCTCCTGGGTCGCAAGTGCACGTTTACGCGGAATAACTTTCTCGGCATAGAGATAGGAATCAACATAGCCCGGAATCCCTGCCGAGGCTGAAGTTTTCAACAGCGATGGTGCCACCGCGTTAAATCGAACCTCCGAAAACTCCGAGAAAGATTTGGCGAGAAAGACCAGCGAAGAATCCAGCGCAGCCTTCACCGGTGCCATATAGCCATAGTTTTCCGCCGCCATTCTCGTAGTGGAGATGGAAATGGTCACCACCGAGGCATCTTTTTCCAGCAGATCCTTGAAATATCGGGCGATGGATATCAATGAAAAGCAGGAGATATTCACCGACTGCAAAAAATCCGCCTTTTCCGTCTCGTGAAAGGGCTTTATCCCCTCAGAGTAGTTGGCGAAGGCAATAGAGTGGATGATACCATCAATCTTTGCACCCTCTCCCTCACTCTTGAGCCACTCGACAATTTCATCCCGCACCCGCACGATATTGGCTTCATCCTCTACATCACAGACAAACACCCGCGATGCAGGAAAGAGCCTTTCCGCCTCCTCCACCCGCGCTTCGGAGCGCACCACATGGATAACCTTCGCTCCGCGGGAGACAAGGGTTCGACCGATCACGCAGGCCATCGACTTCTTGTTCGCCATTCCGAAAATAACAAACCGTTTCTGTTCAATACCGAGAAAGCTTATTTCCATGGGGTCCTCTCAAAAGTTATAGCCAAGCCCGAGGGCAAGCATAATGCTGTAAAGCAGCGACAACCGTGCCGTCTCTCCGAGCAGGCCGTTCAGACTGTCGCCAAGGTCACACTCAATGACCACACACACACGCCGCGCGAGCAGCGCGGTGGAAAGCGGCAAGACTACAAATGGCCCCGCCAGCCCGGTAACCGCCAGCACCGGTGGCACAAAATAACTGAGCCACACCAGCGACTTGTAAAGCTGAATCGTACGCCAGCGGCCAAGACGTACGGCGAGGCTGATCTTGCCTGCCGCCCGGTCGGTGTCGATATCACGCAGATTGTTGATTACCATAACCGCCGCAATGAGAAAGCCTGGCGGCAACGATGCGAGAGGAGCAAGCAAAGGGAGGGTTCCAAGTAGAATATATGCTGTGGCACACACGCCCACCGGTCCGTAAAAAAGAAAAGCAAAAGCTTCCCCCAGTCCGTGGGAAGCCAGCGGCCACGGTCCTCCGCTGTAAGCCAGCGCCGCGAGCAGCGATGCCACTCCAACCAGTATAATCGGCCAGCCGCCGAGCACAGCAAGATAGAGAAAAATCAGCCCGGCAAGTATCAGCGAAAACACCATGCCAAGACGCACTCTTTCCGGCGGAATAAGCCCGCTCTGGGTCACCCGCACGGGTCCCTGCCGCCGCTCCCCGTCTATTCCTCTTCTGAAGTCAAAATAGTCGTTGGCAAGATTAACCCCGATCTGCAGCAGCACAGAACAGATGAAACAGGCCAGCGTCGGGATTAAAACAGTTGACCCATCCGCACCACAAGCCAGCGCCACTCCACAGCCCACGGCAATAGGACCGCCGGAAGCGGGCAGGGTCTTCGGGCGAATGGCCAGCCCCCACAACTGCAGGGGAGAGATATTTTTTTGTACAGTTTCCATTATGACCTGCATTTTAACATACCCTGATCTTCCTGTCCGCAGGGTTCTCGGACCTCCCTGAAGACAACTCAAGGCAGAACCTGGCACAGGGGTTGCATTAAAGAATATGAAATTTCTCAGCACTGCAACCCTTGAAAATAAAACAGGAACAAGGCGCCCGACGATCGGGCGAAAAACATTTTGATGACACCTCTGCAAAAAATTTTGAATTTCCCCGTCCTCAGAGAAACTCCACAAAAAAGAGGTCTCTCCACTACACAGGAGAACTGCAGCTTTGATGGCGAACTGGCAGGACATACAGCTGCCAGTTCTTCTGCAGAAACAATCCGTCAAAAATTTGACACAACCTGTCCCGGGCTGCAGAGCATCTCCGATATTGAGCACTTCCCCCCCTGGACTCTCCCCGCTGCCGGAGAAAGTGAAACACCCCC
>JBFHIO010000030.1:0-10592 GCA_041596435.1 Desulforhopalus sp.
TCACTACGGCCCCTGCAGCCACGATACTGTTGGATTCGATCACACAGGAATCCAAAATAATCGCCCCCATACCAATAAGCACGTTATCGTGGATGGTGCAGCCGTGAACCACAGCATTATGGCCAATAGAAACATTGTTGCCAATATTGGTTGGTGCCTTCTTATACGTACCGTGAATGGTAGCGTTATCCTGCACGTTAACCTTGTTACCCATCTTGATATAATGCACATCACCACGAAGTACAGCCCCATACCAGATGGAACAATCGTCTCCCATCTCCACATCTCCAACCAGCGTCGCACTCTCAGCAAAAAAACAGTTGTCACCGTATTTCGGGAGTTTCCCGTTAAGCTCTCGCAGAATCACAATACAACCTCTTCATTTGAGGGTTAAGAAACCTTTACGCCTGCCACTGAATCAAGTGGAGTGGTTCCCCCGCCGCGACCCTGGCAGAACAACTTCAAGATCATTTGGCACATCTACCCTGCCGGGGAAATAACCCTGAAGCCGAGACTAAAACCTTCATGCGAAAAACCCCACACAACCAATGTTCTCTGTGCAGGCATGTGTGAGGAGAAAATAACGCAGACAGAAAAATTACTTTTCCACAATTTTTTAATGTACCACTCCCCCGCAGCTCCCGCCCAACTTTACCTGCAGGCCGAGAAAGAAAGGAGGAATTTTGTCCTGATTCTTTTTTAAATACCCATCCCCGCAACTCAAAATAATCCCCAGGAAAAGAAGTGTAACTCCCCTTCCCTGCTTGACAATCGACGGATAATTTTTAGTGTTGTAGGTTGTTAATGCAGCAATCTGAAAAAGTACGGTATCAGCTGGATACTGAGATCCCAAACGAATGGGATATTATACAAAAAGACATTAAAAAAGAACTATTACAAAGGAGATACCATGGCAAAGCTTACCCTCGGAGAAAATGCTCTTGAGACTATTGGTGAACTTCCCGCTGTCGGCAGTGAAGCTCCTGCTTTTACTCTCGTAAAAGCGGACCTCAGCGAAGCAACCCTCGCCGAGTATAAAGGCAGCACCCTCGTTCTCAATATTTTTCCCTCCCTTGACACCCCTACCTGTGCCACCTCCGTACGTGAATTTAACAAACGTGCGGCTGACAAGCCAAACGTCAAGGTGCTCTGCGTCTCCGCAGACCTTCCTTTCGCTCTCGGTCGTTTCTGTGGTGCTGAAGGAATTAAAAACGTTGAAACCGCATCCACTTTCCGCGCCAGCTTCGGCGACGACTACAAAGTGAAATTCACCAAAGGAATTCTCACCGGTCTCATGTCCCGTGCGGTAATCGTTATTGATGCCGATGGTAAAGTCAAATACACCGAGCAGGTGCAGGAAATTGCCAATGAACCAAACTACGATGCGGCACTTGCAGCTATCTGATTTTTTCGACGAGAGATAGTAATAAAAAAGGCTGTCAGGTCACACATGACCTGACAGCCTTTTTTACATGCACAGGAAGCGAATACCCTTTCGCTTCCTGTTACCCTTCTATTTAGAACCAAAAACGCGAACGATCTCATCAGTCAACTCTACTTCGTCAGGGAATCTGTTCGTCTCCAATTTGGAATACATCAGCTTCCCGTCTATAACGACCTCGAACGCCCCGCGTTCTCCAGGGATCAACTCGGGATTCACACCTGCAGCCTTCTCAATTCTGGCAGCCAGACTGGTTGCCTTTGGCAGGTAGTTTCATTTTGTACAATAGCTTATACTCACCTTCATTTTTTACCTCATTTACGAATTCAGTTTATTTGAGAACGCCGAATCGACCGAACGTCCTTTTTTATGTTGAGAGGTTTTGGCCAGTCTGAAGTAAAAAAATCCTTCTCCTCCCACTCTGCCATACAGGCAGAAATTCCTGCAATTTTATTTCCCCATGAAGATTTACTATAAGCACAATTCGATCAGACTTCCTGGAAGAAATCCCCAAAAGAGAAGCACAAGGCAATCACTTCTATTATCCCGCGATCATTTTTAAATATATTTTATAGATGACAGCGTCCAGAGCATCACCATTCCCCAAAATTGAAACAACAAAAGGGAAAAGGGCCTGCCCCTCAAAAGGAGGAACAGGCCCTGGATACAACATCAATCATACAACGGTGTCCTGAAGAGAAGGACCTTATTCAATTACAGCCAGAACAGCTCCCTTCGGAACAGATTCGCCAGATTCAGAATCAATGCTCTTCACAGTACCGTCACAAGTGGCTTTCAGAGCGTTTTCCATCTTCATGGCTTCAAGGATAACAATAGTGTCACCTTTTTTCACAGCATCGCCCACTTTTACACTGTAGGAGATAATCATCCCCGGCATAGGTGCACATACGGCACCTGCACCGCCTGCGGCGGGTGCAGCAGGTGCAGCTTTAGCAGCAGCGGCAGGAGCAGCGGCAGGAGTGGCAGAAGCGGGACGAGCCGGGCCGGCAGCAGCAGGAGCAGCCATAATCGGGGCGTCACCTGTAGGATCAACATCAACATCGAAGTATTCGCCATCAACAAATACATTGAAGGTCCGAACGTTGGCGCTCTTCTCAGGAGCCCCTTCTTTGGGCTCAATAAGCTCACCAGCTTTGGCTTTTTTCACCAGTTCAGCAGTTTTCTTCACTTCTTCCATGGTAATCGCTTTCACGCTGTCCGGCGGAGGAACTATACCATATTTCCACTGCAGGTATTTCTTCCCGGTAACCGGGAATTGAGCGTAAACAATGAGGTCATCCATGTCTTTGGCGAGATCACCAATTTCAGCCTTGGCTTTTTCAAGTTCAGGCTCAAGAACTTCTGCAGGACGTACGGTAATCGGCGTCTCCCCACGTGCGTAGCCAGCCAGAGCTTTTTTCTGCAATTCGGGATCAATCGGCGTAGCAGTTTTACCATAGAGACCATAGCAAAGGTCTTTGACCTGGCCGGTGATCATGGTGTAACGCTCACCGTCTTTATCGTTAAGAACGTTATTGACGGTCTGAACACCAACAATCTGCGAAGTCGGCGTAACAAGAGGTACGGAACCAAGGTCTTTCCGAACACGCGGCAACTCTTTGAAAACGTCGTCAAGGCGATCCAGCGCATCCATCTCGCGAAGCTGATTGACCAGATTGGACAGCATTCCACCAGGAGTCTGATGGAGGAGCACGTTGATGTCGATGATAGACATTTTGGAGTCGTCGAGGAGATGCTTGTATTTCGGCATAACCTCTTTTTCAAGAATCACGTTGATCTCAGCGAGTTTCTTAATATCAAAACCGGTGTCGCGGTTGGTCCCGAGCAGGGTCATGACCAAAGGCTCAATGGCTGCATGAGAAGTCCGGAATGCATAGGGGCTCATACAGGTATCAACGATATCACAACCGGCCTCAATAGCCTTCAGGGTTGTCATGGAGGACATCCCGGAGGTGAAGTGAGAATGGAGGTGAATCGGTACATCGGGAACTTCTTTCTTAAGAGTCGAGATCAGATCATACGCATCATACGGAGCCATCAGACCAGCCATATCCTTCAGGCAGATAGAGTCTGCACCCATATCTTTCAGGGCCTTGGCTTTGCTGATGTAGTAGTCGTGGTTGTAAACTTCTCCACCAAGACGCGGCTCGGTCAGGGTGTAGCAGATACAACCCTGGAAATGTTTACCGGCCTTTTTGATTCCTTTTACAACGGTCTCAAAGTTCCGATAGTCGTTCAGTGCATCAAAGGTACGGAAAACATCCATTCCGTTTTCGGCTGCCCGATCAACAAAGGCCTCGGCGAGGTCATCGGCGTAGTTCCGATAGCCAACGAGGTTTTGCGCACGAAGCAACATGGAGAACGGGGTTTTCTTAATGTAGCGTTTAAGAGTCCGCAGACGTTCCCACGGGTCTTCATTGAGGAAACGGTGCATAGTGTCGAAAGTTGCACCACCCCATACTTCCATGGCCCAGAAGCCGACTTCATCCATCTTTTCGGCAACAGGAATCATATCCTCAGTCCGCCCGCGTGTAGCAAAGAGAGACTGATGACCATCGCGCAGCGAGAGGTCCTGAATTTTTACCGGATTCTCAGCAGCAGGACGGTCAGCATCATAATTCATAGCGGTCTGTTTTACTTGGTCGCTCATGGTAAATCTCCTTTATATAATAATATAAACTCTGTCATGGCTCACTTGAACAAGCGTCTCTGTACCATATTACGCATGTTCATAAGATTCTGCCGTCCGCTCACAGCCCAGAGATCAGGCCCTCTGTATGCCCGTGAGGCAGCAGCTTCCTGCTCCAGGCGAAAGGCCTCAGCCTCCTGCTCGAGATAGGCGTTGACAGCAGCCATCGCCGCCGCCATCTTCATTCGTGCATTTTTTTTCATATCTGGTCCCCTGAATTATTGTGAAACCCCTTAAAGCGGGATGTTTCCATGTTTCTTCATGGGAGTATCGTCACGTTTGTTTTTAAGCGAATCAAGAGCATCAATAATACGCTTACGAGTCTCTGCCGGTTCAATGACGTCATCAATATAACCACGTTCCGCAGCCCGATACGGGTTAGAGAACTGTTTGTCATACTCCTCCTGCTTCTCAGCAAGATATTTGGCGGGATCAGCTTCGTCTTTCGCACCACGGGCATAAAGAACCTCAACAGCCCCTTTGGCACCCATAACTGCGATCTCACCTGTCGGCCATGCGAAGTTGACATCACAGCGCAGATGTTTGGAGGACATGACGCAATAGGCACCACCGTAGGATTTCCGGGTAATGATGGTAATCTTGGGCACAGTGGCCTCAGCGAAGGCAAACATCAGTTTGGCACCGCTGCGGATAACGCCGCCAAATTCCTGCTCTTTTCCAGGAAGGAAACCAGGAACGTCAACAAAAGTAATAATCGGAAGATTAAAACAGTCGCAGAAACGAACAAAACGGGCAGCTTTCCAGGAGGCGTTGATATCAAGAACCCCTGCATAATACGCAGGCTGGTTGGCAACGATACCTACTGATTTTCCACCGTAGCGGGCAAAACCAACCACAACATTCGGCGCATAAGCCTCCTTGGTTTCAAGGAAGTAGCCATCATCAACAGTAGAGCGAATAACATCTTTGATGTCGTAGGGAGCGTTGGGATTATCAGGAATAATCGTATTAAGCTCTTCTGAACGACGGGAAGAGGGATCTGCCGTTTCAACTACCGGAGAATCTTCCATATTGTTCTGTGGCCAGAAGGAGAGCAATCCTTTGATATATTCAATGGCATCATCCTCAGAGGGAGCACCATAGTCGGTGACACCAGAGGTCGTCGTATGCATGGATGCGCCACCAAGCTCTTCAACCGTTACATCCTCATTGAGCACGGCTTTAACAACCTTCGGCCCGGTAAGGAACATATAACTCTGAAGGTTGACCTGAATAACAAAGTCAGTAAGCGCGGGGGAGTATACCGCACCACCGGCACACGGCCCGAAAATACCTGAAATCTGCGGAACAACACCTGAAGCGAGAACATTACGTGTAAAGATATCTGTATAGCCACGCAGTGCTTCAATTCCTTCCTGGATGCGGGCACCACCGGAGTCGTTGAGACCTACGATCGGAATCCCGTTTCTCATGCTCAGATCCTGCAGTTTGACAATCTTCTCCGCGAGCGTTTCAGAGAGTGAACCAGCAAGAACTGAGAAGTCCTGGGCATAAATATAGACCGGGCGGCCATTAACTTTGCAGATACCTGTGACGATACCATCGCCAAGGAACTGTTTCGTTTCCATGCCAAAGTTATGGCACCGGTGAAGTTTAAAGGCATCATATTCTTCAAAGGTCCCGGGATCTGCCAGCTGGTTAATCCGCTCACGCGCAGTTTTCTTTCCCTTGGCGTGGATTTTATCAATCTTGGCCTGACCGCCGCCGAGAAGAGCCTCAGCTCTCTTTACCTTCAGCTCTGCGATTTTTTCCTGAGTTGTACTCATTAATATCTCCTTGGTACTTTTTTTCAGGGTCTGAGGGCGGTTGCAGATCTGCTCTGCAACCGCCTGTAACATTGTAGAGGCTCTGATTCTCTCACACCCTCTACACAGGGGAGCTGTAGCCCTCCTGCTGTCTCATGGCTTCACCTTAAAATACTTTTTTAGCCAATTCACCGATCTTACCAAGGTTATCGCAGTGATGAACACCCGCAGCCTTCATGGCTTCGATCTTCGCTTCGGCTGTACCTTTACCACCGGAAACAATGGCACCGGCATGCCCCATACGACGGCCTGGAGGAGCCGTGAGGCCAGCGATAAAGCCAACCACCGGCATATCCATATTAGCCTTGATAAATGCACAGGCGTCTTCTTCAGCGTTCCCGCCAATCTCCCCAACCATAACAACAGCTTTAGTTTCGGGATCCTGGTTGAAAGCAGTGAGGCAATCGATGAAGTTGGTTCCGTTGATCGGGTCACCACCAATACCGATACAGGTTGTCTGGCCAAGGCCGACCTCTGTCAATTGATGCATTACTTCATAGGTAAGAGTACCGGAACGAGAAATAACGCCAACCGGGCCGCCTGCTTTTCCCATGCTGTTCGGCATAATACCGATTTTACACTCACCAGGAGTCATCAGACCCGGGCAGTTTGGACCGACAAGGCGACACTGCGGTTTCTGGGCGAGATAGTTTTTCACTCTCATCATATCCATTACCGGAATACCTTCAGTGATGCAGACAATCAGTGCGATATCAGAATCAATTGCTTCGAGAATAGCGTCAGCTGCAAACGGGGGCGGTACAAGAATCATGGAAGCATTGGGTTTTGTGGCCTCAGTTGCTTCACGCACAGTATTATAGACCGGAATACCATCCATCTTCTGGCCACCCTTTCCAGGAGTCATCCCGGCGACAACGTTGGTGCCGTAGGCAACGCATTGACGGGTGTGGAACTGTCCTTCCTTTCCTGTAATTCCCTGGACAAGGAGTCGTGTATTTTTATCGAGAAAAACGCTCATTGTTAACCTCTACTATGTTGAATTAACGACTTTATGTAAATCTTACTTTACAATCTCAGCAACCTTCTCGGCAGCATCGGCCAGGTTTTTGGCAGTGATAAGAGTAAGGCCGGACTCTTTGAGAATTCTCCGACCTTCTTCTACGTTTGTTCCTTCCATGCGTACAACCACAGGTATACTGAGGTTGACAGCCTTGGCAGCCTGCACCACACCTTGAGCGAGAACATCACAACGGAGAATCCCGCCGAAAATGTTAATGAGAATCCCCTTCACTTTCTTATCGCTGAGGATAATTTTAAAACCGTTTTCAACCATTTCAGCATCAGCTCCGCCTCCGACATCAAGGAAGTTTGCAGGTTCAGCACCCACCTGCTTGATGATGTCCATGGTGGCCATGGCCAGACCCGCGCCATTAACCATATTCCCGACATTCCCGTCGAGGTTGATATAGTTGAGGTTGAATTTAGCAGCAGCTGCTTCAAGCGGATCATCTTCGTTGGGATCATGGAAAGCAACGATATCAGGATGGCGGAAGAGGGAGTTGGAGTCGACATCTACCTTGGCATCAAGGGCGATGATATGATTATCGCCAGTGATAACCAGCGGGTTGATCTCAACCATGGAACAGTCATAATCAATAAAGAGCTGATAGAGTCCTTTAAGAACACCTGCCAACTCTTTGAGAACCTCTTTCGGCATGTTCAAACCAAAGGCAACCTGATTGAGGTGATAGCCCTTGATTCCAGTGGTAGGATTAATCTGAACCTTGATGATTTTTTCCGGAGTGTTTGCAGCCACGTCTTCAATGTCCATCCCGCCAGCTTCAGAAGCAATGATGGTAACGGTAGAGGTTGCGCGGTCCGGGATGAAAGAAAGGTAGAGTTCTTTGGCAATATTACAGCCTTCCTCTACGAGTACGGTCTTCACCAGTCGTCCTTCAGGCCCGGTCTGCTTGGTAACGAGGGTCATGCCGAGGATTTCATTGGCATATTTTTTTACTTCTTCAGCAGTCTTGGCAAGTTTAACCCCACCCCCCTTCCCGCGTCCACCTGCGTGGATTTGTGCTTTCACTGCCACAGGGAGTTTCAGTTTGGCGGCTTCGGCTATAATGCCATCTACAGTTGTCGCTACTCCGTTCGCAAGGGTGGGAACCTTATACTTGCGAAAGAGTTCCTTTGCCTGGTATTCATGGATTTTCATGGTTAACCTTCCTGAAACTTATGGAGCCGCAGGGCTCCTGACAATAAAATAGGCACCCCATCCATAAAGATGGGCGTCCGTTACCAGTCACGAACACGATCTTCGCGACGTTCCTCTACGAAATGCACAGATCACTTCCGGAACACTGCGGCCGGAAGAAGACTGTATGATCAACTGAGAATTTTTGAGAAAAAGCGCGCAACAAAAGCGCACACAAAGGGGTGCAACACACAGAAAGGTGGAAGGGGATGGAGAGAGAAGATGGAACAGAAAACGTAACGGTGTAACATTTTCTATGGTCGGAGTGCATAAAGAATACACTCCTGCGGGACTGGTTCAGAAAAATGCTATGCCGAAAGATACTTTCTCGTAACAATCCAAGCCTCTGAAGTCGCTTACCCAACGTTTACTACGAACCAATTTACTGTATTCAACCTTCTACTTCAACTGCTAAAATCAAACTTTATGATATATCATATCACTCATTCAAAAAAGATGGAATAGATTTGTTTTTCCGTCACATTTCCATTAGAATTATTGTCCCTTGATGGACTTCTGCATACACCAGCCACTCCTTTTTTGCACTGAGACAACGGGCAGCTGGCAACAACCGGCAGAAGACATTTTTGCCACTTCACCCTTCTGAAGGACTTACCATGTCACATCTCTCCGGCGGTATCTATTGGGCCGATGCATATCTTGAAAAATCAGTCAGTCCCGAACGTGCTATCTCTAAAATCCGTTCTGGACAACGAGTGTATACTGGCTCAGGCTGCGGCGAACCACAAAAATTGATTAAGACTCTGGTAGAGAAATCCAACTCTTTCAGTGGTCTGGAAATAGTCCGCCTTTTCGGTCGCGAAACAGCCTCACTCACGGCCATTGCCGACCGCACCCACGACACCAATCTTAACGTCCGTTCTTTTTACCTCGGCGCCGCGATTGACAGCAATATTGCCAGCCAGCAGCGCTTTATCACGCCGATGAACATGTCAGATATCCCCATGCTCTTCATCAGCCGCCGCATGCCACTGCATGTGGCCATGGTGCAGGTTTCCCCACCAGACGACTTCGGCTGGATGAGCCTCGGAATTTCAGTGGATATCAGTATGGCAGCCGTCCGCTCTGCGGATATGGTCATTGTTCAGGTCAATAACAAGATGCCACGCATCATGGGACAGAGTTTCATCCATGTAAATGATGTAGACTGGATAGTGGAACACAATGAAGACCTCATCGCCGTGGAACCGCCCTCCGAGGGACGGGAGCAGGCACAGGAAATGGGAAAATATGTAGCGGGATTGATTGAAGATGGTGCCACCCTGCAGCTTGGCCTTGCAGCGATGTCACAGGTAACCATGCAGGCGCTCTCCAACAAGAACGATCTCGGGGTTCACTCTCAATTCATGATCGACGACATCATGCATCTTTACTCCACCGGCAACATCAACAATAAGAAGAAGGGATTCAATGAGGGCAAGATGGTCGCCTCCATGGCCATCGGCTCAGCAAACCTGTATGAATTTCTTAACGACAATCCTGCAGTGGATTTCCACCCCTCAGACTACGTTAACAGCCCGTTCATCATCTCCCAGCACAATCGCATGGTCTCCATCAACGTCGCGCGGGCGATGGACCTCACCGGGCAGACAACCGCCGAGGCAACGTCAGCAACCCACTTCGGAGGTGTTTCAGGCATACCGGATTTTGTCCGTGGAGCGCGCCAGTCGCCGGGGGGAAAATCCATCCTCCTGCTCTTCTCCGTCACTAAAACGGAAAAGGGGCTGGTGAGCAACATTGTGCCGAAACTTGAAGACATGGTGACGGTGGTTCCACGCGGCGATGTGCACTATGTGATCACCGAATACGGTGCCGTCAATCTCTTCGGAAAATCAATCCAGGAGCGGGTGATCGCCATGATCTCCGTTGCCCACCCGGACTTTCGCGGAGAGCTCTTCGACAGGGCTAAAGAAATGGGTTATATCGGCAGCGAGCGCAGCCTCGGTGAAGCAGCGCTGGCGGTTTATCCCATCAAGCTTGAGGAGACGATAGAGCGGGACGGAGAGCAGATCCTCATCCGCCCGGCAAAACCAGTGGATGAGCGACGCATCCAGGAGCACTACTACAATCTGCCGGAAAAGGATGTAGAGTCACGCTTCTTCTGCCCCAAGACGATTTTTGCCCCCGGTGAGATTGAGAGCCAGAGTTATGTCGATTACATCAATGACCTCACCCTTGTTGCCATTACTGGTGAAATGGGCTTCGGCAAGGTGGTGGGAGTAGGAGAGTTTATCAAGATCGAGGACCACAATATGGCCGAGGTGGCATTCTCAATCAGCGAGGGATATCAGGGGAAAGGTCTGGGACGATTGTTCATCAAAAAGCTGGCGGCAGTGGCACGGGAAAACGGCATCTCAGGACTGATCGCCGTTACCA
>JBFHIO010000031.1:0-10566 GCA_041596435.1 Desulforhopalus sp.
CAACTGGAAAGAAATTTTCAGTGATCATCTTCGGGAGATTCCTCTGCAGGTTACTGCCCGTTCCGGTCTCCTGAATATGAATGTCCGCCAGATTCTTGAGCTCAAAGCAGGCGACATTATCCAACTCAACTATGACCCCAACAACCCCCTTGAGGTGCTGGTTGAAGAAAACCAGAAGTTTACTGCTGTTCCCGGGACCCATAACGGGAACAAAGCGATCAGCATTCTCAGTACAGTATAAAGAGGTATCTCATGGCTGATGAACAAAACAGCAGACCCGCCCCCGAAGAACTGCAGGAACTCCTGCATAATGACAACCCGCTGCCGTCGTCTCCTGCGGAGCCAGCAGCGAAGATGAAAACACCAAAGGTAAAAATGCCAATTGACAGCGCCCCCCGGGGGCTGGAATTTCTCTACGATATCCCCCTGCAGGTTTCTGTCGAGGTTGGACGTACAAAAATCCTCCTGCGTGATCTGCTGCAGATGGGGGAAGGCTATGTTATTGAGCTGGACAAGCTGGCCGGTGAACCACTGGATCTTTTTGTCAACCAGCGGCTCATCGCCCGAGGCGAAGCGGTAATGGTCGGCGAGAAATTCGCCATCCGCCTTACCGACGTCGTCAGCACTCTTGACCGCCTGGAGCACCTCTCTTGAGCAGTCTCCGTATCTTCCTGGCCAGCACCCTGTTATCGTTTTCTACCAGAGGGACAGCCTTCGCGGCAGAGGTGGAAAAAAAAGCAGAGGGCCTCGGCGGCCTGCCTCCAGTGTCGGAGAGCCTCACAGGAGACCTTCTGCGCATGATCTGGGGCCTGAGCATCGTTATTGCGCTTATTCTTGTTGTCTACTGGCTGATGCGCCGAAAATTTTCCATCACCGGAGTAATGCGCAACCGCGCCATCAATGTCGTTGAGATGCAGCCGCTCTCTGGCAGGAAGGCGCTGGCCATCGTTAAAGTTGAGGGGAAAAAACTTCTTATCGGTATCACGGAGCAGCAGATTACTCTCCTGACCACCTTCGACTCCGGCAGCAACTTCGCCGCGGCCCTGAAGGAGGAAGAGCAACGCAGAACCGGATTTTCAGAAGAGGAACAACCATGACTGCTCTGTTCCGCACTCTGCCTTTCCCGCACCTCTCCCGCCATCTCCCGACTGCCCTGTTCCTCGTATTTCTCTGTCTTCTCTGCGGCACAGCTGGTAACGCCCACGCCATCAGCGCACCCACAATAACCTTCGGCATGGGTGACGCCGACAATCCGCAGCAGATGTCCAGCGCCCTCCAGCTTCTCTTTATCCTCACCGTCCTGAGCATGGCTCCCGCCATTCTCCTGATGACGACCTGCTTTGTGCGTATCATTATCGTCCTTGGCTTTATCCGTCAGGCGATGAGTACCCAGAACATGCCGCCCACCCAGGTGCTGGTCGGCCTGGCGATGTTTCTCACTTTTTTCATCATGTCGCCGGTCATCAACGATATCAACACGAATGCGTTGCAGCCCTACCTCAATGACCAGATAAATCAGCAGACTGCTTTCAACAAAGCACTCGTTCCCATGCGCACTTTCATGTTCAGCCAGGTTGGGGATTCCGAGCTGCGACTGCTCACCGATCTCACCATGGAAAAACCGCCGGATGATGAGGCCTCCGTGCCCACCACCACCCTGATTCCAGCCTTCATGCTTTCTGAAATCAAACGCGCCTTTCAGATGGGGTTTCTTATTTACATCCCCTTTCTGGTCATTGACATGATCGTCGCCTCCATTCTCATGTCCATGGGGATGATGATGCTGCCGCCGGTCATCATCTCCACTCCATTCAAGCTTCTCCTCTTTGTTCTGGTGGACGGCTGGACACTGGTGGTCGGCAGCCTCATTAAGAGTTTCGGCTCATAACCCGGGAGAAATCTGTGACTACTGCCATTGTTATCGATGTCATGCGCCGCGCCATCCAGACCATCCTGCTGGTCTCCGCACCGATGCTGCTCGTCAGCCTGCTGGTCGGCCTGCTCGTCGCTGTATTTCAGGCAGCAACCCAGATCAACGAGCAGACCCTTACGTTCGTACCACGCGTTGTCGCCGTGCTGACCATTATGATCCTCGCCGGTCCGTGGGCCATCCGGGTTCTGCTCACTTTCACCACCGGGCTCATCAACCTGATGGCCACACTGTAAACGGGAGACGCAGGTGGATATCCAGCTCTTCTCTCTAACGCAAATTCAGATCTTTTTCGTTATCCTTTCCCGCATTGCCGGCTTCATCGGTGCGGCCCCGGTCATCTCCTCGACCCAGAATCCGATGATGGTCAAGGTATCGCTCACCCTCGTCATCACTATCTGCCTTTTCCCGCTGCTGCAAAACGAGGTTCTGCCGCAGAGCTTTGCTCCTGTTCCCCTGGCCATGCTGGTCATCTCCGAAGTTCTGGTCGGGGCCCTGCTCGGCCTCATCGCCCAGTTTATTTTTGTCGCCGTGGAATTCGGTGCCACCATCGTCGGCTTCCAGATGGGTTTCTCCGCCGCCAACGTCTACGACCCTACCAACAAGACGCAGATCGCGCTGGTTTCACAGTTTCAAAACATCTTTGCCATGCTCATCTTCCTGTGTCTGAACGGTCACTACATCTTCTTCCGTGCTCTGCTCCGCTCCTTCACCCTGCTGCCACCTGGAAAATTTGACGTCAGTGGCGATGCTGTTCCCTACCTGATGAAACTCACCTCCCACATGTTCACCCTTGGCGTACAATTCTCCGCACCGGTACTCGCCGTGCTGCTGCTCACCGGACTGATTCTCGGAATCCTTGCCCGTATTTTTCCGCAACTCAACGTTTTCATGCTCTCCTTTCCCATCAACGTCGGCGCAGCTCTGATCAGTATAGCCTTCACTCTGGACATGAGTGGACTTCTTATCGCCCGGGAACTGGAAGAACTCGGCTCGCGCATTCTCAACATGCTCGATCTGCTCAACCCATAGATTCAAGGGATACGCCTCAGGAGAAGAAACCATGGCAGACAGCACCGGCGACCGTACCGAAGCCCCTTCAGAAAAACGCCGCTCAGATTTCAGAAAAAAGGGGCAGGTTGCCCAGTCACGCGAGGTGCAGACCGCAGCCCTCTTCTCTATCTCCCTGATTGTCTGGCTCATCTATATGCCGACCTTCTGGAATAAGCTCTCGGCACTGGTCTTTACCCTGTGGCAGTCCGCAGGAGAGTTTGTCCTCACCCCGGGCAATATGATTCCCTATGCCATCTATATCCTCCAGCACATTGCCATCCTCATCGCCCCACCGGCCATCGCGCTGGCCATCTCAGCCTTCCTCGCCAGTTTCCTGCAAATTGGCTGGCTGCTCACTTCCAAACCGCTGAAGCCTGATTTCACCAAGCTTAATCCCATCACGGGCATGGCCCGCTTTGTCTCCAAACAGTCACTGATTGAGTTGATAAAATCGATTCTCAAGGTCAGCCTCATCGGCTATGTCGGCTTTTCGACACTCTTTGACCGATTCGAGGAGTCACTCGTCCTCGTGGATGCCGAACTGTCGACCACCCTTGCCTTCCTCGGACGTATCGCCTTCATCATCTTTGCCAAAATCTGCGCCATCCTTGTAGCCATCGCTCTGCTTGATCTCATGTGGGTCCGCTGGGACATGGAACAGAAGATGAAGATGACCAAACAGGAACAGAAGGAGGAGTATAAACAGAGTGAGGGCGATCCCCACGTAAAAGCGCAGATTCGAGCAGTTCAAAGACAAATGGCCCAGAAGCGGATGATGACAGAGGTCCCCGAAGCCGACGTCATTGTCACCAACCCGACCCACATTTCTGTCGCTCTGAAATACGTTCCAAAAGAGATGGATGCCCCGAAAATTCTCGCCTCCGGTGCCGATTTGATCGCCATGAAAATCCGTGAGATCGCCCGGGAGCATAACATCCCCATAGTTGAAAACCCTCCCCTGGCAAGATTATTGCATAAACTTGAGCCAGGAGAACACGTCCCCGAGGACCTGTTCAAAGCGGTCGCCGAAATTCTGGCGCATGTTTACTCACTGCGAGGCAATGGACCCTGATGGCATCGGTACAGGATATTCAATCCACTCTGATTAATTTTGATTACAAAGGACTGCTTAAACGCAGTGATATCATCGCGGCACTGGGACTTATCTCCATCCTGCTGATCATGATTATTCCGCTGCCCTCGATTCTCCTTGATATCTTCCTCTCCTCCAACATCACCATTGCCCTGCTCATTCTTGTCATCAGCCTCTATCTTACCAAACCGACGGATTTTTCTATTTTTCCGGCAGTATTACTGGTAACCACCCTCTTTCGCCTCTCCCTGAACGTCGCCTCTACCCGGCTTATCCTGCTGCATGGAGATGAGGGTCCCTCAGCGGCCGGATCGGTTATTCAGTCTTTCGGCCAGTTTGTGGTCGGAGGCAACTATGTGGTAGGAATTGTTGTCTTTGTCATCCTCGTGCTGATCAACTTCATGGTCATCACCAAAGGTGCCGGCCGGGTCGCCGAGGTTGCTGCCCGGTTCACCCTCGACGCCATGCCCGGAAAGCAGATGGCCATTGACGCCGATCTCAACGCCGGTCTCATTGACGACGCCGAGGCCCGCAGACGACGTCAAGCCGTCGGTGAAGAAGCGGCTTTCCACGGGGCGATGGACGGTGCCAGTAAATTTGTTCAGGGAGATGCCATTGCCAGTATCATCATCACTATCGTCAACATCAGTGCAGGCTTCATCATCGGCGTGGCCCAAAAAGGAATGCCGATGGCCGAAGCAGCCGCAAACTACACAATTCTCACCGTAGGCGACGGCCTGGTCGGGCAGATTCCAGCTCTGATAATCTCTACCTCTGCCGGTATGCTGGTCACACGCGCCACCGGAACCCGCGACTTCGGGAACGACGTCAAGCAACAATTCTCCCAGCACGCCATGGCACTGTGGGTAGTCTCCGGTGTCCTCGTGATCTTCGCCCTCATTCCGGGTCTGCCATTTTTCCCCTTTCTGCTCCTCTCCGTCGCCCTGGGCTTCCTCGGCTTCCAGCTCGACAAGGATAAGAAAATCGCCGACGAAGCGAAGGCCCAACAGCTCCCTGAAGCGGCCACCGCGCCAGCCAAAAAGGAAGAGGATTACGACGAACTGCTCCATGTGGACCTGCTTCAGCTGGAGGTCGGCTACGGCCTGATCCCCTTTGTGGACGCTTCACAGGACGGTGAACTGCTGGACCGAATCCAGTCAATGCGCCGGCAGTTTGCCACAAACAACGGCTTCATCGTACCTCCGGTACACATCCGTGATAATCTGCAGCTCAATCCAAACCAGTACAGCCTTTCCCTCAAGGGAGTGCAGGTGGCCACTTCTGAGATTATCCCCGACCATCTCATGGCCATGGATCCCGGCATGGTTACCGAGCAGATCAGCGGTATTGAGACTACTGAGCCCGCCTTCGGCCTGCCCGCTCTATGGATCAGCAGCGACAAACGCGACCGTGCCCAGATCGCCGGCTATACGGTGGTGGACTGCACCACCGTCATGGCCACTCACATCAGCGAAATTATCAAACAGCATGCCCACGAACTCCTTGGCCGTCAGGAGGTACAGGGACTGCTCGACAACCTCGCGAAATATTATCCGAAACTGGTAGAAGAGCTGGTCCCCGGAGTCCTGCAGCTCGGCACCATCATGAAGGTGCTGCAAAACCTGATGAAAGAAGGCGTCTCGATTCGCGACCTGCGCACCATCCTGGAAACCCTCGCTGACTACGCCCCCACTACCCGTGACACCGACATCTTGACCGAGTATGTGCGCTTCGGTCTCGCCCGCACCATCAGTCGAGATCTGGCGGTCAACGGCGTCATTCCGGTAATAACCCTCAACAAGGCCGTCGAAGACGCTGTTCGCAACTCCATTCAACAAAAGGACAGCGGCAGCTTCCTCACCCTCAGCCCGGATATTGCCCAGCGTATTCTTGACAGTATTGGCAAGATAATTGCGAGTGCAAACTTTGGAGGCAACAACCGCCCCACTCTGCTCGCGGCACCCCAGATCCGCCCCTATGTGCGCAGTCTGGTAGAACGGTATTTTCCCGCTCTTGCCATTATTTCACATAATGAAGTAACCCCCGATCTCAGGATTCAATCAATAGGAACGGTGACCCTCGATGCAAGTTAGAATATTTGAATCGGCAGACATGACCAGCGGGCTCAGGCAAATCCGTCAGGAACTTGGCCCCGATGCTCTCATTCTTTCCACAAAGACCATAAAATCCGGAAAATTTGGCCTGCTCGGCAAGCCGATACTGGAGATCACCGCCGCCGTAGATACTCCCGCCAGTCCCATGCACACCAGTGCAGGGAGTGTCGGGATACTGGCTTCTCATGCTCCTCGTCCACCAAAAAGTAAAATTTTTGACAGCCCCGCCGCTGCTCCGCGCCCCCCCCGGCCCCGCGCATCTTCTACGGAAGTCCGCTCTGGAGGCTTTAACGAGGTGGTTGACGACGATCTTGAAGAACTCCTCAGTGCAGGTTTTGCCATGGAGATGAAAGAAAGCCGCAGACCGACACGGGCAGGAACCGACAGCAGAGCTGCTGCAATGGGAACGGATACGACCAGGAAATCTAACCGAAGGGCAACTCCAACGGCTGCTGCCCGGCCTGCAAAACCACAGAAAAAGAAAAAACCGCGTTTCACTCTCGTGGAAAACACCCCTGCGGTGAAAAACGAGGAGAGGGTCGCCCTCTCCGCTGAGCAATCAGAGCAGCCCGTTAAGCTTGATCCTGCAGCGGCAACACCGTCCAGTGCCAGCCCCGCCATACAGCGGGCGATACAGAATCCGGCAGGGACCAGTCTGCATGATGAAATTCGGGAACTGCACGACATCATTGACGGCCTCACGACCCGAGTCAGCAAACTCGCTTCCACCCGTCAGAAACCACACCTTGAAACCACCAGTCTCGCCGATACCAGCGGCATGACGCACGCGCCCCTCAACAGTGATTTCCTGCTCCGCCGTCTCACCCGCTGCGGGATCCAGGCCGAGACAGCCCGCACCATCGCCGGTTTCCTGCGCGACAGCCACAGCGAAGAAGAACTCTGCAACGAGACCGTCCTCACCAGCACGCTGATTGAGACCATTCAGAATCTTATCGAAACCGCAGAGCCTCAATTCAACACCGGTGAACAGCAGCGCATCGCCTTTGTCGGGCCCACTGGGGTTGGTAAAACCACAACTCTTGCCAAAGTATGCGCCCACTATCTCGCCACGAAGTCCGACTCTATTGCCCTTATCACCATTGATACCTACCGCATCGCGGCAGTAGAGCAGCTTAAGGTATACGGTGAGATCATGAACCTGCCAGTGGAAGTGGTCTTCACTCCCGCGCAGCTCGACGAGGCGCTGATCCGGCACAGAGATAAGGAACTGGTACTTATTGACACAGCAGGCCGCAGCCCGCGGGACACCTGTCATATTAATGAGCTGGCCGGTTTTCTCCGTCCTGAACTTGGCATCGATAAACACCTCGTTCTCTCCGCCTCGACCCGTGAAAGAGAGCTGCTTGACACACTTAAACAGTTTTCACGGCTCGACCTGCAGCGAACTATTTTTACAAAACTTGATGAATGCTTTACACTGGGAGTTCTGCTGAATATTCAACTACAGAACCCCGCCCCGCTCTCCTGGCTGACTAATGGTCAGCGGGTGCCGGAGGATTTATTGCATATATCCTCTGAAACGGTTGCAAAACTTATTATAATAAGCGAGTGAACGGTGGTTCTGCTCAGCAGGCACGGTTTCACAGACACAGGAACTGATTCATGAGAAACACCTCTAAAGTGGGAAATGACCAGGCGGACACACTGCGCAACATGACCGCAGCTCCCCTGGAAGGCGATGTTGAGCAGGCAACCAGCGTCTATTCTGTCACCAGCGGAAAGGGCGGGGTGGGCAAGACGGCACTGGTTGCCAATCTTGCATGGCATCTTGCCGATGCAGGTAAACGGGTATTGATTCTTGATGCCGACCTCGGTCTTGCCAACGTGGATATTGTCTTCGGCCTTTCCCCCCAATACAACATGAACCACTTCTTCTCCGGGGAAAGGACTCTGCAGGAGGTAATGGTCGAGGGACCAAAGGGAATGATGATCCTTCCCGCCGGTTCCGGGTTGCAGAACTTCATCCGCCTTGACGGCCAGCAGAAGATGCGCCTGCTTGACGGGCTCGACTCCATGCAGAATCACTTTGATTATGTACTGATTGACACCGAAGCGGGAATCTCGGAAAATGTTACCTACTTTAATACGGCAGCCCAGGAGATTCTGGTAGTAACCACTCCGGAACCCACTGCGATCACCGACGCTTATGCTCTGATGAAACTGCTTTCCACGCAATACCACGAAAAGAAGTTCAACCTCATTGTTAATCAGATTCACAGTGAAGAAGAAGCCCTGGACGTGTACCGCAAGCTGACCATGGTGGCCAACCGCTACCTCAACATTTCCATTGACTACCTCGGTTCTGTTCCCGAAGATCGGCAGATGGTCGATGCAATCCGCAGGCAAAAGGTGATCAGCGAGCTGTACCCCACATCAAAAATATTCATGAGCTTTCAGCAGCTGGCTCGACGAATATGCCTGGAGCCACTGCAGAGCAAACCCAAGGGAAGCCTGCAGTTCTTTTGGAAAAAACTTTTGAACATGAAAGGTTAATTACCCCCATGATGCTCACTCCGCAACAACCAGCACCCAAGTCTAAAGTCAGTATAAGGATCCAGGAGAATCTCCATCTTGTGGATATTATTGTTGCGCGGATGACCACCCAGGTTCCCTCCTTCATGAACCGGGACGACATGCACAGTGCAGGCCTTGAAGGGCTGATGAACGCAGCAGGCCGCTTCGATCCGGAAAAGAATATCAAATTCAAAACTTTTGCCGAATACCGAATCCGCGGAGCCATCTACGACGAGATGCGCAAACTCGACTGGTTTTCCCGCACCCTGCGCGAAAAACAGAGCCGGATCTCCCGTACTCTCCGTGAGCTTGAACTTCAGCTCGGCCGAGATCCGGAAGATTCGGAGGTGGCACGGGCTCTGGATATGCCCCTTGCCGCATATCAGGAACTGCTCGGCGAGGTGAGCCACCTCGGCTGCGTAAGTCTCAATCAAACCCTTGATGACAGTAATGAGGGGCGAACCTTCCTTGATGCCCTCGCCGACGAACGTGACGGGTATGATCCCGGCGATGCCCTGGAAAGCCAGCAGGTCACCGCGAAAATCGCCGAAGTAATCGAAACTCTCAAGGAAAAAGAGCGCCTTGTTATTTCCCTCTATTACTATGAAGAGCTCACTCAGAAAGAGATCGCTGAAGTAATGGACCTCTCTGAGGGCCGCATCTCGCAGCTCCACAGCCAGGCACTGATTAAATTGAGGAACAAGGTTGAACTCCGCCTTGATTAGACGGAACCATGCGCCTCACAACCTTCACAATCCTTCTTCTTGCTGTTCTTCTTGCCGCCGCCACGGTAAAGATTTTTTTGCTTTTTCACGAAAAGAGATCCCTCGCCGCACGTCTTGCCGAAACGGAAACACGCCTCCACGCTCTAAACCAGAAATTTGACACCCTCCGTTTTCGTCTTGAAGAACTGCAGAATTTTCGCAACTCGATGACCGAGGCCGAACTCACCACTCGTTTGCAGTGGCCCCGCCTCAACCTTTCCCCCGGGAAATCACCTCTTTCCTCCCGTGATGCCTCCCGTTCTTCACGGGAAAAGTACACCTATATCCGCGCCCTGTCGGAAAAAGGCATGCCTGGCAAAGAAATTGCAAAGATACTGACAGTATCGGAAGAAGAGGTCCAGCAGGTGCTGGCTCTCGCTGCACTGACCGGCGAGGGGCCCCCTGACTCGACCTCCATAGAGAAAAACCCCGCGTAAGCCGGGGCTTTCCTGGCAGATTTCCAATAAAGGGTACCCTAAAAGTATTCTCTGCAACCACCGATAAGCAGGGTGGTGGGAAGATTTCGCGACACGGGAGGACAAAATGAGTTCAGGAAAATACGCCGCACTTGCCGGGGCGATCTCACGGGAGCAGGCGATCAACAATGTCGCCAACAATCTCGCCAACGTAAACACCAGTGGTTACAAGCGCTCACAGGTCAGCTTTGAATCCGTTCTCTCCGGTGAGCAGCAGAGCCAGCAGGCAAAAAATATCAACTCTGACCGGGTTGCCACCAACTACAATGACTTCTCCCCCGGTGCCATCCGTGAAACCAGTGATCCCCTCAACCTTGCCATTGACGGCAAGGGCTTTTTCAAGGTTCAGGGGGCTGACAAGGTGCTCTACACTCGCAGCGGAAACTTCGCAATAAACAGTGACGGAATTTTGACAACCGTCAGCGGACTCCCCGTCCTCGACACCGCAGGGGCACAGATCAACGTTCCGGAGACCGACATAAAGAATATCCATATCAGCAACGAAGGGACTCTCTACGTCCTCGGCGAGGACAATACAAACACCACTGTGGCAACGCTCGCCGTCGCTGAAGTTGAGAATACAAAAGAACTCACCCACGTC
>JBFHIO010000032.1:0-10435 GCA_041596435.1 Desulforhopalus sp.
CTCGGCAAGCGCCCGAAAGGCATTCGTCTCGACTCTGGCGACCTCGCGTGGATCTCCAAGCAGGCACGGAAGATGCTCGACGCGGCGGGATATCCTGACTGTAAAATCATCGCATCCAACAGCCTTGATGAAACCGTCATTGCATCACTCATTCAGCAGGATGCTCCGCTGGACACCTTTGGGGTGGGAGAGAATCTGATTACCGCCAAATCCTGTCCGGTATTCGGCGGGGTCTATAAACTGGCTGCCATTGAGGAGCAGGGGAAAATCATCCCCAAAATCAAGATCAGCGAAGACATTGCCAAGATTACCAATCCCTCTTTTAAAAAGACTGTCCGCTTTTACGACCGTGAGAGCAACCATGCCCTCGCAGACCTCATCATGTTGAAAAAAGAAGAGATCGCGGAGGATAAACCCTGCACGATTTTTCATCCGCAGTATCCATGGAAAACCAGAACGCTGGAGAATTTCCGGGTGAAAGAGCTGCAGGTGCCTGTTTTTCTGGCTGGAGAGCTGGTCTATAAAAAGCCGGGCCTGCCAGAGATATGCAAGAATGCCCAGGCAGAGATGGCAACCCTGCCGGAAGAAATTCTACGGCTGGTCAATCCTCATATTCACATGGTGGATCTTTCACAAAAGCTGTGGAACATGAAGATGGAGCTGCTTGAGCAGAAGAATATAAACGAATAAAGGCAGCTCCCTGAAAGATTTACATATCCCGGTTGCGGCGGAAGATCCCCAGCGGCTCTACCACAACCGGGTGCTCCAGTTCTAAAAAGAGTCGGTTCCCCGGATTGGCCTTCTCCACAGGCATTCCCTCTTCGTTGCGCAGAGCAATGAGTTTCACCACCTGTCTTTCAGCAAACTCCCTGCCCATATATTCAATTTCCTCACCGGGAAAGACAGTGTTCCGCATCTCCACAAACGGCTGTTCCCCCACTTTGCGCACCACAGCAATCGGCTCATAGGCCTGCTCCATGCGCGAGGAATCGTAGATCATCTCCGAACTGCCAGGCCGCTCCTTGATGAAATTCTCCGTCGTTCCCCGCGTACCGAGACTGGAGACTTCATCCATCAGATATTGTGGCATCTTGATCAGCTCAGGCAGCGCCCAGGCAGACTCTGGCAGAGCAGCAAGATAATCCAGCGCGGCACGGTAGGCCCGCACCACTCCTCCCACATAGAAGATGGACTTCATCCGCCCTTCAATCTTCAGGGAATCTGCTCCTGCCGCCACGAGTTGCGGCAACATCTCAAGCAGACAGAGATCACGGGAGTTGAAGATATAGGTGCCGCGTTCATCCTCCTCTACAGGATAATACTCACCGGGCCGTTTCTCCTCCATCAGTGCATAATTAAAGCGGCAGGGATGGGCGCAGGCACCGTGGTTGGCATCACGTCCGGTGAGATAGCTGGAGAGCATGCAGCGCCCGGAATAAGAAATACAGAGGGCACCGTGAACAAAGATCTCCAGCTCACAGTCGACGCCGGCACGGACTCCGCAAATTTCCTTTAACGACAACTCCCTCGCCAGATTGAGGCGGACAGCACCCTGCTCCTGCCAGAAACGTGCGGATTCCATATTGGTAACGTTGGCCTGCGTAGAGAGGTGCACCGGCAATTGCGGAACTTCCCTTCTGGCAACAGCGAGAACACCGGGATCCGCAATAATTACTCCGTCCGCGCCGAGCCCGGCAATTTCATGGAGATATTCGGCCAGGCCGATAAAATCCTGATTATGGGCAAAGATATTGATCGTCACATAGACCTTCGCCCCGGCCTCGTGGGCAAAGGCAATACCCTCTGCCATCTCCTTTGCAGTAAAATTTCCCGCCCGCGCCCGCAGGCCATACTGCTTTCCAGCAAGATAAACGGCATCCGCACCGTAGTGTATGGCAGTGACGAGTTTTTCAAGATTGCCCGCAGGGGCAAGAAGTTCGGGTATTTTAATTGGCATGGTGATTTTTACGGGAATGAATGAGGAAGTAGATTTTCTTTAGGGTTCCTTGAATAATTTTGCATTTCGTTCATATTCAAGGAACCCTTTAGGCCTTGTCGAAGAAGGAACTCCTCATCCGACAGGCTCGCAGGGGAAAGATAGGTGCTCACGGTTCGTTGTACAATCTTTTTTCGACTTTTTACTGAAATGAGCGTGGGGGAAAGGAAATAATACTGCCAGCAGAAGCTGTTTTTTCCTTATGAAGACGTCACCTCTCCCGTATTATTGAGGCGACAGGACATTGCTCTCGAAAAACACACCCCTTGACGGAAAAACCCAGCGTATTTATCTTAGATCACTTTCCTTTCCAGCGTGCGGCAGGTAGAATATCCCCATGCTGCGACACGTCCATCTCTACACTCCACTATTCCTATGAGCATCAACCAGTCCGGCCAGATCACAGGCGTCGCCATGAGCGGTGGCGTAGATTCCACAGCCACAGCCCTCATCCTGAAAGAGAAGTACGGTGCGGAAAACCTGCGCGGTTTCTTCATGCGCCTCGCCCAGCCCGATTTTGAGCAGCAGCTCGCAAGAGTGCAGGAGGTTGCGGAGCGGGTGGGAGTCGAACTGCGCGTTATCGACCTCTCCGCCGCTTTTGAAGAAAACGTTGTTTCCTACTTCGCCGACAGCTATTTCTGTGGCCGCACACCCAATCCCTGCGTCGTCTGCAACTTGAAAATCAAGTTCGGTCTTTTTCTTGATGCCATGATTGCCGCCGGGGTGGATACCGTCGCCACGGGACACTACGCCAGACTGCTCCACGGCACGCCCTGCCGCCTGCTGATGGGTGCCGATCAACAGAAGGATCAGAGTTATTTCCTCGCCCGCCTCAACCAGCAGCAACTCAAGCGGATAATTTTCCCCCTTGGGGAGATGACAAAGAGTGATATCTACGATTTTGTTGAGGCACACGGCTTCACCGACTTCCGCGGCAAAGAGAGTCAGGACATCTGTTTCCTCGAAAAGACCAGCGTCAGCACTTTTCTTGAGGATCGACGGAACACTGCCGCTTCCGGTACCATTGTCGACACCGAAGGCAACGAGCTGGGACGCCACGCCGGAGTCCACCGCTACACTATCGGCCAGCGACGGGGTCTCGGCATCGCCAGCTCCGCACCACTCTATGTCATCGCCCTTGATACGGAAAAAAATGAGGTCATTGTCGGACGGGACGCGGATTTGCTGTGCAGTGAAATTGAGCTGGCTGAAATACAGTGGTTCAACGGAGAGGATGCAGTTGAAGGCGAATACCTCACCAAAATCCGCTACACCCACCGTGGCTCCCCCGCCCGCCTCACGCTGGGGGAGAACAACTGTGGCCGGTTGCACTTTTCTGAGCCGCAGCGGGCCGTTACCCCAGGGCAGTTTGCTGTCCTTTACAACGGGGAAGAAGTTATTGGCTCCGGAGTCATTCAATAGGCAAATATGAAGAAAGCAATTATCACCACCCTCGGCTGCAAGGTTAACCAGCTGGAATCTGCCGCCATCGGTGCGGTTCTGGAAAATGCGGGAATAACAGTCTCTTCAGAAAAAGACACTGCAGACATCATTATCCTGAACACCTGCACCGTAACCGCTCACGCCTCTGCCCAGTCACGGCAGAAATTACGCCACCTGCTGCGGAAAAACCCGGAGGCCGATATCTACATCACCGGCTGCCACGCCGAAGAGGCCCACGAGGAACTGGGAAAAATGGAGGAACTGCACGATCGCAATTTCTCCATCTACGGGAATAATCACAAAGACAGCCTCGCCGCCAACGCCGTTGCGGGTACCCACCACAGCGACGTCGGCAACATCATGCAGGCCCATGAAGTCACCCGCCTGCCGATGACCAGCTTTGCCCACCGCACTCGCGCCTATCTCCGCATCCAGGACGGCTGTAATGCCTTCTGCAGCTACTGCATCGTGCCCTTTACCCGGGGGCCGAGCCGCAGCCTGCCAGTGGCGGAGGTAGTGGAACAGGCACGCGCCTTCGCTGATTCGGGGCATCTTGAGCTGGTGCTCACCGGCATACACCTCGGCCTTTATGGTGCTGATCTCAAGCCGCAGGAAAACCTTGTTTCTCTGCTCGCCATACTCACTGAAAGCCTGCCTCAACTTCGCTTCCGCATCAGTTCCCTCGAACCCGTGGAGATTGATAACGCCCTGCTCTCGCTGATGGCCGACCGATCCGGCATCCAGCCTCATCTGCACATTCCCCTGCAGAGCGGCTGCGATACGATTCTCAAGGCGATGAACCGCCGCTACACCACCGCGCAGTTCCGAGAGATTATTGAAAACTGCCACCGACACATCCCGAGACTTGCCATCGGCATTGATATTCTTGCGGGTTTTCCCGGTGAGACCGAAGCCGATTTCATCAGCGAGGTACAATTCCTTGAGAGCCTCGACTTCACCTATCTGCACGTCTTCCCCTACTCAATACGCCCTGGCACCCGTGCCGCTGAATTTCCAGACCAGGTTCCCCAGGCTGAAAAGGACCGGCGCGCGGCCATACTCCGCGAACTGAGTGAGCAGCGGAAACAGGCCTTCTACAAAAGCCAGCTTGGCACAATCCACCCGGTGATTTTCGAGGGCAGACGGGACCACAGCGGCCGCCTCAAGGGGTTTACTGACAACTATGTTGATGTGCGTGCAATCGGAGATGACTCTCTACTCCGCAGTCGGGTGAAAACGCGGCTGAATACGCTGGAAGATGGTATAGTTCATGGTGAAATTATTCCCTGAAAAATATGCATTTCCCATAAGAACCACGGAGAGGAGCAGAAGATGAAAAATGAGTCGCCACGCAAGATTGAAATTATCGCCATCGGCGATGAACTGACCTCCGGTCGAATCCGCAATACCACCAGTGGGTATGCAGCCCGTCAGCTCTTTGAAGCAGGCTATGATATCTGCGCCATGAACACCATCGGTGACGACCCTCATCAGATAGGTGAAGCACTCAAACGTGCTCTGCGCCGGGCAAATGCCATCATTGTCACCGGCGGACTCGGCTCCACCGACGACGATCTCACCACCGACGCGGTCTGCTCAGCTTTCAATCTGCCCGCGGAGAAAAATGCCGCCGTCCTCACTGCTATCCGTTCCCACGTAGGGGTGGAACACGGGCCATTACCCGGCGGACTTGAAAAGCTGGCGCTGCTTCCGCAGGGGGCAATTCCTTTCGATCCCAGTCGCCAGATGTCCGGCTACCTGCTGGTCTTTAATACCCAGCCGGTCTTTTTTCTGCCCGGCATTCCGGAGCAGATGCGGCTGCTGATGGAGGAAGAAGTGCTGCCGAAACTGCCAACCCTCGGCAGTGACTATCGCCTCTCCACCTGTCAGCGCCTCTTCCGCGTCTTTAATTTGGATGAACTTGAGGTAAATCAGCGTATTGCCAAACTGTCACTTCACCCCAACGTCCATGTGGGATACTATCCCGTCTTCCCGGAGGTGCATGTCAATCTGACTGTCCGTGACCCGGAAGAGTGCGAAACCAATGATGCCTTTGCAGTCGCCACTGCCGCTGTTGAATCAACCCTCGGGGATGCAATCTTTGGCTACGACCGCGACTCAATGGAAATTGTTACCGGGCATCTGCTGAAGATGAAAAAGCTGACGCTCGCTACGGCGGAATCCTGCACCGGCGGGCTGATCGGTCAAATGATTACCAATGTCCCCGGCAGCTCCACCTTTTTTCTCGGCGGTGTGATATCCTACTCCAACAACTTGAAAAGCAAGCTTCTCGGAATTGACCCGGCACTCATTGAGCGGGTCGGTGCGGTGAGCCACGAGGTGGCCAACGCCATGGCTCAGGGTATCCGCAACCTCAGCGGCGCGGACATCAGCCTTGCCGTTACCGGCATTGCCGGCCCCGGTGGCGGCAGCCAGGAAAAACCGGTGGGCACCGTGTATGTTGCCATGGCGGATAAAACCGGCGTTGAGGTGAAACGCTGTGCCTTCACCGGCAACCGTCGACAGATTCGTCTGCTCACCGCCTTTACAGCCCTCGACATGGTGCGACGCCACCTGCGCGGTTGAAAAACGCAGTTTTAACCGCCCGCACGGAGCGGGAAACACCTCCCGCTCCCCGGCGGCAGATCAGAAGCTGCCGGTTGTGAAGACGCTGTCAGCTCATGATCATTTTTTAGAAAAGAAATGCCTGCGATATCAGCTGTATGGCTATTTTTAACCCCCTGAGAACGCCTTGATCTGAGAAAAAACCTCTTGTCCAACTGACTTCTGGCAGTTGAAAAAACGTAGAGTCGTTATATTCTCTATACTTATTTTTTACACTTTTTTTGCAGTAAGACGACCACCCCTTCCATAAACAATTACAGGAGAATATCCATGGCAGCAGCTCCCAAAGATAAAATGAGCAGCGTCGATAACGCCATCTCACAGATTCAACGCCAGTTCGGCAAGGGCTCCATCATGCGCCTCGGCAGTCAAGAGCATGCAGATGTACCGGTCATTTCCACCGGTGCCCTGAGCCTCGACATCGCCCTCGGCATTGGCGGCCTGCCCAAAGGGAGAATGACTGAAGTATACGGCCCGGAATCCTCCGGGAAAACAACCCTCGCCCTGCATGTCGTCGCCGAAGCGCAGAAACTGGGAGGCACAGCAGCCTTCATTGATGCTGAGCATGCCCTCGACACCAGCTACGCATCCCGCCTCGGTGTGGATATCGATAACCTTCTCGTCTCCCAGCCGGACTTCGGCGAGCAGGCTCTGGAAATCGCTGAAATCCTCATCCGTTCCGGCGGAATAGACGTTATCGTCATTGACTCGGTCGCCGCCCTGGTGCCCCGCGCCGAGATTGACGGCAACGTCGGTGACTCCCACGTCGGCCTGCAGGCGCGCCTGATGTCTCAGGCAATGCGCAAGTTCACCGGAGTGCTCAGCCGCAGCAATACCATCCTCATTTTCATCAACCAGATCCGCATGAAGATCGGCGTGATGTTTGGCAATCCCGAAACCACCACCGGTGGCAACGCCCTTAAATTCTACTCATCCATCCGCCTTGATATCCGCCGTATCGGCCAGCTCAAAGACGGCCAGGATCTGATCGGCAACCGGACCCGGGTAAAAGTAGTGAAAAACAAAATGGCACCACCCTTCAAAGAGGCGGAGTTCGATATTGTCTACGGAGAAGGATTCTCTAAAGTCGGTGATATGATCGACCTCGCCGTCAATCTTGAGATTGTGGAGAAAAGTGGCTCATGGTACTCCTACAATAACGAGCGCATCGGCCAGGGCCGTGAAAATGCAAAACGTTTTCTTAAGGAAAACACTGCAATGGCGGCCGATATTGAGCACAAGGTATGCCTCGCCTATGGCCTGCCGACCGGACCGGATGTGCCGGCAAGTGAAGAAAAACCCGCTCCGCCGGAAACAAAAGACTGAGGGACGCTTACGAGCTCCTCCTATCTGCACACTTTCGGCACAGGCTGAATTTCCCGGGCGGGCTCGCAAGAGTCCGCCCTTCCTTTTTCCAGCAGGTATCTCATGCAGAAAACAGACAAATACGATGTCATCATTGTCGGTGGCGGCCCTGCGGGTCTTTTCGCAGCATGGTACCTCGCCGAACACTCCAGTCTGCGCGTTTTGGTTATTGAGAAAGGACGTGCCCCGCAGGACCGTAAATGTCCAATAAAGGATAAGGGCTGTATAAAATGCAAACCCTGCAATATTCTCTGCGGCATCGGTGGAGCCGGACTTTTTTCCGACGGAAAACTTAACTTTATTCACAAGCTCGGCAAGACCGATCTCACCCAGTTCATGTCAGTCTCCGAGGCAAAAGAGCTTATTGACGAGACCGAAGAGATCTACAACCACTTCGGCATGAACGGTCGCATCTATCCCACCGACATGGTCCGTGCCGAGGAGATTCGCAAAGAAGCGCGTAAACATGGCATCGACCTGCTCATCATCAAACAGAAACATCTCGGAAGCGACAACCTGCCCACCCACATAACCAAAATGGCGAAGTATGTAGAGGGCAAGGGTGTGGAGTTTCACTGCATGGAAGAAGCAATCGATGTGCTGGTGAAAGAGAATTCGGTGGTGGGAGTGGTGACGAATAAAGGCGAATATCACGCCCCCGGCGTTATCCTCGCCCCTGGTCGAGTCGGTTCAGAATGGGTGGCACGGGTAGTGCAGGCTCAGGGCATCAGCGTCCGCCAGCGCGGCATTGAAGTAGGCGTGCGGGTAGAGGTACACAATGAGATCATGCAGGACCTCTGCTCCACTATCTACGACCCGACCTTCTTTATTCAGACCGCAAAATATGACGACCAGACCCGCACATTCTGTACCAACTACGGAGGTTTTGTAGCACTGGAGAACTATCAGGATTTTGTCTGCGTCAACGGTCATGCGCTGATGGAGAAGAAAAGTGAAAACACCAACTTCGCCTTCCTCTCCAAGGTCGTACTCAACGACCCGGTAGAAGACAACCAGGCCTACGGCGAATCTATCGGCAAGCTGGCCTCCCTCATCGGCGGCGGGAAACCGATCCTGCAGCGATTCGGCGACCTCAAACGCGGGCGCCGCTCCACCTGGAACAGAGTAAAGCACAGCTCCATAGAGCCGACCTTAACCAGCGTCACCTGCGGAGATATCGCCATGGCCCTGCCCGAGCGAATTCTCACCAACCTTGTGGACGGCCTTGAGCAGCTCAACGAAATAATCCCCGGCGTGGCCAATGACGGGACTCTGCTTTACGCCCCGGAGATCAAATTTTTCGCCACTCAGGTCACGACAGACAACAACCTGGAAACGAAGGTTCACGGTCTCTTTGTAGCAGGCGATGGCCCCGGAGTTGCGGGTAACATCGTCTCCGCCACGGCCACAGCCCTTATCCCGTGCAAGGAGATTATCAAGCGAATATCATAAAGAGCGCAACCTGTATATCCACCTGCTTTTACGATAAACAGTCACTAAACGAGAGTAACAAAGAGACAATTATTCACTCTTTCCTTGACTCCCAATTCGGAGATGCTATATTCTTCGCTGTAGTATTGGAGAATCATTATCAATAATAAAAAAAGGAGAAACAACATGGCAGACATGAAAAAAATGGAATGTCCCTGCAGCTACATATATGATCCCGAAGTTGGCGATCCCGATAACGGCGTAGAGCCCGGTACCGCCTGGGAAGATGTTCCCGAAGATTGGGTCTGCCCGCTCTGTGGCGCGGAGAAAGATTCTTTCTTCGACGTTGTATAAGAGAGCGTTTTTTTGATGAGGCCCTGCCATTCGGCAGGGCCTTTTTCATTTGACCATATAAGGAGAACATTATGAGCCTGTTAGTAACCAATCCTGCCCCGGATTTTACCGCCACCGCCGTCATGCCAGACAACTCTTTCAAAGAGGACTTCACCCTCTCTGATTACAAAGGCAGATACGTGATGCTCTTCTTCTATCCGATGGACTTCACCTTTGTCTGCCCCTCAGAGATCATCGCTTTCAACAAAGCTCTTGATACCTTCAAGGCGGCCAACTGTGAGGTCATCAGCGTCTCCACCGACTCCCACTTCACCCACCTTGCGTGGAAAAATACCCCGGTGAACAACGGTGGTATCGGTGACATTCGTTTCCCAATGGTCTCTGACCTCGACAAATCGATTTCAGAGAAATATGGCATCCTGCTGAACAACTCCATCGCCCTGCGTGGCCTCTTCATCATCGACCGCAAAGGGATTCTCCGTCATGCCACCATCAACGACCTGCCTCTCGGTCGCGACGTGAATGAAACACTGCGTGTTCTTGATGCTCTGCAATTCACCGAAAAATACGGTGACGTCTGCCCCGCCAACTGGCACAAAGGAGACGACGCAATGAAACCAAGCGCCGAAGGTGTTGCGGAATATTTAACGAAGCACGGGAAGTAAAGGCTTCATGGCTTGAGCTCCAGGCTTTCCCAAACGGGTGTCCTCTCATCTTGAGGGAACCTTGAGTGGACACCCGTAATTTTTTTGTCTGTTCCCACAGCACTCCATTTTTGTCCCGTCAGCCTCAAAGAAGCACAAGACCTCCCCCCTCCCTCTCAGAATCTCAATCTCCCTGGCAAAAGAGTGCAGTCCTGGTTTTTATATATTCTCATGGAAATTCCCGCCTGGAAAGGCATGTTTCATTAAGAACGTGTAAATGGTATCGTTTTCCCTGAGTGAACTTATGAAGCATATTGCCCGGAATCTGTGCGGACCAGACTCCGGGGTGTATCTGGCCACTGACCATGCGGCGTAACTCACTCCCTTTGCAACTGCCTCTGTCGCACTTATATTGTATTAATCCGGTATTTGTTCTTGATTGCTCTCCCGGCAGCTCTTCAGACAGCACAACCAAACCTGCACATATTGAATTTAACGGAGGTTTAAAATGGGTAATTCGAATCGCAAGCTCCTGTGGGTGGCAGCATTGATCGTAATCGCCATTCTCTACGCCATA
>JBFHIO010000033.1:0-10349 GCA_041596435.1 Desulforhopalus sp.
GCCGCTGGAGCGGCACCTCGCAGGCCAGTGACGGAGAGGAGATCACCTTGTGCGGGAATGTGCGGGGTAAGTGTAAGTTTCATAAATAAAAACGGCCGCTTATGCCCGAGGGGACATAAGCGGCTTTGCAAAACAAGAAATTTTTAAAGGTTAAAAAGTCCCGCCGATAGAGAAGTCAAAGACAGAGTCTTCTTCGTCCTCAGTGGGGTCAAGATTGTAACCCAGGACGAGTTGCAGAGGCCCCATTGGAGAGAGCCAGTTGACGCCGACACCGGCGGCCTTCTTGATGTTATCGGTTTCAGAGAAGAAATTCTCATCATCGTCATACACCTGTCCGGAGTCAAAGAAAACCAGACCGTTCAGTCCTGCCGTAGAGAGCAGCGGGAAGATGAATTCGACGTTGGAATACCACATTTTGTCGCCACCGATATCCTCACCGGTATCAGGATCAGTCGGAGAGATCGTGGCATATTCGAAGCCACGAACGGAACTCAGACCTCCGAGATAGAAGCGTTCATATACCGGGAGTTTGTCGGTTTCATTTTCAAAAACCTGGCCGGCAGCACCTTTAACATGGAAGGCTGTTTTCTGCCACATCGGGAAATACCAGCTGGAAGAGGCCTCAACCTTGGTGAACTGTGCGTCGCCACCCAGCGGGCCACCGGCGTATTCCACACTGAGGGCGTTCCGTGAACCGTCGGTAGTGTTGAATCTCTGATTACGGCTGTCCCGTACCAGAGAGAGCTTGAATGCTGATGTCAGATGAATATCCACCGAGTTGGTGATGATGTAGGAGGCGTCATCGCTGAGATCAGAGAGGTCCGTGTTGGTCAGGCTGTAGTTTCCATAGATGCGCCATTTCTCCCACAGCGGGTAGCCGGCCCGCAGACCGCCACCGGTTGATTCCCGGGTGTAATCATCATATTCCCGATACGTTTGAAATAAATCTACTCCCCAGCTCAGGTCAGAGTCCTTGAGGTGAGGGTCGGTGTAGGCGAGGTTGTAGGTGGAGCTCGATCCTCCTACACTGGCGGAGAGCGACACGGAGTCGCCGGTGCCGAGGAAATTGTTTTCGGAGATCTGTCCCATGAAGAGGAGATTATCCGCAGAGCTGTAGCCCGCGCCGATGGAGAACGCTCCGGTAGATTTTTCTTTAACGTCAATGACCACGGTCATACGGTCGGGATCCATGGACGGTTCCGGGGTGATGTTTGCCTCTTCAAAGAACTGCAGACGCTGCAGCGCCTTGCTGCTTTCACGCAGGGCTTTGGCATTAAAGATGCCACCCTCTTCGATGTGCAGTTCGCGGCGGATAACGTTGTCGTGGGTGCGGGTGTTTCCGCGAATAAGGATTCGGTCGATATAGACAAGATTCCCCTTGTCGATATCAAAATGAATATCCATGCGGTTGCCTTCTGCCTTGGTAAAGCGGGGCCTGATACTGGCGAAGGCATAGCCTCTTTCGGCAAAGAAATCGGTGAGTTTGAGGATATCGTCCCGCACTGTCCTGCGACTGACATATTTTTCGCTGCGGACGGTGAGCAGGTTAAGAAGGGCGCGATGGTCGCCGAGATCATCTCCGGCGAGGCCAACGGTGCCCACCCTGTAACGGGATCCCTCTTCTACGTTGAAAACAATATAAAGCCATTCACCTTCCTGCTTGATCAGTGGATCACCGACCCGCGCATCAAGATAGCCGTTATCGGCGTAGAAGGCGGCAATACGTTTGGTATCCTGCTGAATTTTCGTCTGGTCGAGCAGGCCGGAGTCGGTAAGCCAGGACATGAACCAGCGCGTTCCGGTCTGTATCTGGTCGAGGATTTCACTGTCGCTGAAGGCTGTGTTGCCTTCGACCTTGATATCCTTGATATAGATTTTGTCGCCTTCGTGAATGACAAATTCAACGGAAACCCCGTTTTTGTCGTCTTTCTTCACGCTGGTTGTGACTGTACTGTTATAGAATCCTTTGGTTTTGTAGAGCTGAAGAATAGCCTCTTTAGAGGCGGCAATCTGAACCGGATTAAGGATGAGGTGCTCGCGAAAGTTTGCAGCACCTTTGACATCCTCCTCTTTCACCTCTTTAACACCACTGAAGGTGACCGAGGTAATGACCGGCTTTTCTTTCACCCGGAAGATGACCTTTTTCCCGAGGGCACTGTCTTCTACGTCGATCTGCACGTCGTCGAAGTAACCCATTTTGAAGATTTCTTTCAGGTCGTTGCGGAGAGCTGTCTGGTTATAGAGGTCACCTTTTCTGGTGCTGACTTTGCGCAGGATGGCGCCGGAGTCGATGCGTTTATTGCCCTGCGGGGCGATGGAGGCGATGGTAAATTCGCGTTTGTTGTACTGCTGAATGGAGTTTACCAATGCCTTGACTGCCCGGGGCAGGTCGGCATCGTTGGCTGCAGTCTGATAGAAAAAAACTGGATTTTCCGGGGCAAGGAGGTCAAAATATTTAACATCAAGGCTGAATTCCCGGCCAATGGCGGTGGTGGTCCCGACGATAATATTCTCGGCATGGGCAGCAGCGGCAATTTTCTGCAGTTGCGGCATGGGGGGCGGCCATGTCCCGGTGTAATCTGCGAGGGCGGCAGCTTCCTGGCGGGTTGGATAGGAAATGTCGGTACCGGCAAGCCCCGTGCGAATATTGCTGTCGATGAGTGAGACATAACGGCCGGTATCCCCGAGGCTCTTCACGACTGGTGGCAGGAAGATGGTTTTCGCGGCGAAGGCAGCCTGCGCCGGAAACAACAGAGCGAGGCAGAACAGGACAACAGGGAAGAAGGTAAGGCTGCTGGCCTTTCCGGGTCGTATCATTGGTGAGTTCCTCTGCTTGCGGGAGGTCATATCATTTTCTCTCAACTGACTTTCTCCTGCAACATATTGAAAGGATGCAGAATTGAGAATGATGCTGGACGCCCATGTAAAATCAAGGGGACCGGAGTGTGGTCCCTTAAAGAAAAGCCGTCAGCATCCCGATATATTGTCAATGAAAACGAGACTGATATAAAGAGAGCCGCCGGAAGAAAGTACAGAAACCCGGAGTTTGATCGCTCGGGAGAAGTATCTCTGCGAAAGGTCATGGAGAAAAACATTCATGCATGACCCATTTCTCACGCCGGATAGATCCAGGACACCTGAAAACATTTTATTATGCCATGTTTGTGTGGAATTGCAATCGGCTCAGGCTGATTTGTTGAAAAATTGTATTTGTAAATTCTTAACCGGTACAGGGGGAGAGATTGAACAGGCTGCAGCGCATATTGTATGGAGCAAACCGGAAGGGAGGGGCGCTTGTCGCCGGAGCTGCGGAGGTGCTGCTGCCCCGGCGATGTGTGGTCTGCGGTCGGCCTCTGCTGGAACATGACGGACAGGCAGAGGCCCTCTGCGCCTCCTGTCTCGAAAAACTCCTTCCTCTGCGGGAGCCTCTCTGCCGAACCTGTGGCAGGGAAATGCCGCGGGGAACCAGGGCGGGAAATCTCTGCGGAAGCTGTCTGCAGACTCCGCCTTCTTTCACCCGCTGTCGTTCTCTCTTTAGATATAACGAAACCCTGCGCGGAATTATTCTCAAATTCAAGTTTCAACGAAGACTGGAGGTACTCAAAACAATACTGGCGCTTGCCCGAGAGAGGGTGCCGGAAGGGTTTGCTGAGTGTGACCTTATTGTACCTGTACCACTGCATAAAAAACGCCTGCAGAAGAGGGGTTATAACCAGTCTCTGTTGCTGGCCCAGGGTTTCTTCGAGCATGATAATGGCAAAATTGTCGTAAAACTTCTTGAAAGAACAAAAAACACCCCTCCTCAGAGTACGCTGGATCGCCGGAAGCGTGTGGAAAACTTGCAGAATATGTTCTGTGTCCGCCAACCTGAGCTCCTCCTAAATAAAAGGGTTTGTCTTGTCGATGATATTTATACTACTGGAGCAACCCTTGAGGAATGTAGTAAAACATTAGTTGAATCAGGTGCTTATGATGTATTTGCCTTGACTCTTGGACGAACACCGCTGGGAAAAAGATGAAATTTATGCTTGCATTTTGACGATGAGCCTGTGGGGAAAAGCTCATGAAAATGTGCAGAGGGCCATCTTCTTGTATTCACGCCGTTTCCGTAAACTTGTTTGAGCAATATCGAGCAATATTGAGATAAATATATTAAATTTGAGATATTTTGAGTTTAAGTTTATCCGAATTCTGTGGATAACATTGTGGAAAACTCTGCAAAGGGGTGAATTAACAGGATGTGTGGGGGGAAACCCGTTTCTTTCGTAAAATCAGGCTATAGGCACATTTTTTTTTCGTAAGTGTTTGATTTGCCAATCCTTTTAGTCTCGCTCTTCCCGGCAGCCAGGAGTGGGGGAAAAGAGGGGAAACCATCTTTGACGGAAAACCTCAGGTGGGGTTTACTCGCAGGCATGTTTCGCATGGCAGTCAGCTCTGCACGTTGTTCCCCGCAGAGTCAACATCCGTGAGGGTGGAGCCGCAGGGGCTCAAGACTGTGGCAGTTTTTCTCTCTGATTCATTGTGGAGAAGAGCTGGATATCATCCGCGAACTTTCATAAAAAAGATGCAGTTGAAACCAGAGCCGGTGTTGCAGAGGCGGCTATTCCCCAGAGAAGAATTCAGGGGACGGGCTTCTGAGAAGGAAGGTTGAATCTTTTGTCCTTCGGTGCAGGGGTATGGTTCCAACTCAGGGCAACTATAGTATTCGCTATAGTCTATTTGCAGAGACACTGCAGATTTTGCAGGAGTCTGCTCTGTTACCGGATTTCTTTGTCCGTAGAACCGGGCTCGATAGCTTTTCTATCATGTCCCCGTTTTTACAGTATTTGATTGGTTTTTGATCAGGTCCTGCCGGGCAGAAAAAGGTGCAGAACAGAGGCAAATGGCGTTTCTATAACTTGCGATTCAAGAAGAAAGGAAGGAATTCAGATGGTTTGGGAAAAAATTCAGCAGGGCCTGCGCAGTCGAGTCTCCGAAAGTATCTACCAGCTTTGGCTGGAGCCGCTCAGTTTCACCTCATTTGATGGTCGTCGTCTGGTGCTGGAGAGTCCTGATAAGTTTATCAGTGCATATGTTGAACGTCACTTTTCAGCTGTCGTGGAATCCCTGCTGGCAGAAGCCGGTATAGAAAATGGTGAACTGGTGTTGCGCGAGGCTGTTCACCGCGCCGTTCCCAGGGAGAATGTTCCCCGTTACCAGAAACGGCTGCCCCTTGTTCCGGAAAATAACAGTCGGCTGCGTTCGCTCAACCCGAAATATACTTTCGACCAGTTCATGGTTGGAGAGAGCAATATGATGGCAGAATCGGCATGTGAATCAATGACCGATGGCGACAGTCTCGCCGGTACCTGTCTTTATATTAATAGTGATACAGGTCTCGGTAAGAGTCATCTTACTCACGCTGTGGCTCATAAAATCTGGATGGAATCGCCGCTGACCCGTCTGCACTATCTCACGGCCAAGCAGTTTGCTGCAGAGATGGTTCGCGGAATTCAGACCCGGACCATGGATGATTTCAAGGCCAAGTATATGGAGAACTGTGACATTCTTCTCGTCGAAGATATTCATACCCTTACCGGGAAAAACAAGACACAGGAAGAGCTTAACGACGTTCTCGACAGTCTGATTAAATCGGGCAAACGGGTTGTCTTTACCTCCAACGCCGCTCCCAGAGAATTGAAGGGTATTGACAGCGAATTCTGTTCGCGGATGACCTCTGGAATTGTCACTCCAATGAAAGCTCCGGATACTTCCACCCGCTGTGCCATAATTGAGAAGAAGGCCGAGCTGGAGAATCTTGCCCTTGATGCCGATTCGGTGGATTACCTTGGTACACATATTCGTGGCGATGTGCGACGCATTGAGTCAGCCCTGCGCAGTTTGAAGATGATGACGCGGATGGGTGGCGGCGGGGTGAATGTTGAGATGGTACGTGCTGTGGTTGCACAGGTGGTCGGATATGCAGATCCGGTGCTTACAGCGGCGATGATCGGCGAAATGGTGAGCAGCCAGTTCAAGGTGAGTGTTGAGGACCTGCAGTCGAAGTCACGCAAGAAGATTGTCAGTGTCCCGCGGCAGATTGCCATGTATCTTGCCCGCAAGCACACCAGTGAGTCGCTGGCGGATATTGGTCGCTGTTTTAACCGGGACCATTCCACGGTACTGCACTCTATTAAGGTCGTAACTGATCGCGTCCGCCGTGACACAGCTATAAACGCCCAGGTTGAACTGCTCAGTGACAAAGTTACACGGATGTGAGCAGAAAGATTTACGAGGCAGCCTGTGAAATAAAAAAGAGGCCTGTGGAATTTTTTCCACAGGCCTCTTTTGTTTTTTGTAAAAGGCAGCCTGCTTCAGGCGGGCAGGCCCTCCTCTTTCAAAAATAGATCGGTTTTACCTCAACTGTACTTTTCCCGTTACTTTCAGTAAGAATTGTTTCCGCCACACGTACACTCTCTTTTATCATATCGTTGATGCCGATTCCGCCCCAGCCGAAGCCGCAGGTGTGCAGTCCGGGGTGGCGACAGGGAAGTTCCCTCCGCCAGCGGAGGAGGGCGGGACTGCCTTCTTCAAGTTGAGGAATGTGTCCACCCCGCATTATCTTCACCCAGGCTGGCGGAGTGGAAAAACCGAGAATGTCCTGCAGGTCGGCAATGGCTTTGGCCTGTAACTCCTTCGGCGGTTGTTGTATCCGTTCGGGATGACGGCGTCCTCCGACCAGAACCTCCACGAGCTGCATGCCCTGGGGTGCACGGCCGGGAAACATATTGGAGGAGAAGAGGCAGCCGAGGATGAATTTTCCTTCCTGCTCCGGGATGAGGAAACCAAATCCGGGCGGGATGGGGGTCTCTGCGGGGAAGGTCATGGCGATGTTGACGAGATCGGCCTCCGGAATTGATGACATGGGGGGCGTCTCCACGGGGGCGAGCAGTTGCAGCGTCGCATTGACGGGCAGGGCGAGGACGAGGTTGGCGGCGGAGAAACTCCTGCCGTCGCACTGCACCTGCCAGCCTCCCTCCTGTGCGGAGATACTGGTAACCGCGCAGTTGCAGAAGAGATCTTCACCCTCCTTCAGCTCTTCGGCCATCCGTGTCACGAGATGTCCCATCCCCTGTGGAAAGCTGGTCATGGCCGGCAGCTTGCGTTTTTCCCCGCCAGCCTTTTTTGCCGCTTTCATCTTTGCCAGCAGGCCGCGAATTATTGAACCGTGCTCTTTTTCCAGAGCGCGCACCCCCGGCATCACGCTGTCGATAGAGAGTCGCTTAATATCTCCCGCCCACGTGCCGGTGAGGGCTGCATCAAGGTAAGGCAGCAGGGCCGGGCCGAAATGGTGCTCGGCCCACTCCGCCACTGAAGGTTCTCCGGGCAGGGCTCTGGTGAAAAATTCACCGGCGACCCGCAGTTTTTCCCACGGTGAGATGAGTGGTGCCCGCAGAATCTTTAACGGGCTCTGTGGGATACATTTCAAGGTGCCGTTGTGATAAACGTAACGGACAAAATCTTTTAAAGAGGCGCGCAGGCATTCCTCCTCAAGACCGGTCTCTTTGAGCAGCTGGCGTGATTCGGCACAGTTGTCAAGAAAACCGTGGGGGCCGGGTTCGGCAATTACGCCATCTCCAGTAAAGCTGTGGATTACTCCACCGGTCTGAGCATCCTTCTCCAGTATCAGCAGGCGATGCTGTGGCTGGCGGGTGCGCAGGGTATGGGCAAGGGTGAGGCCGGAGAGGCCGCCCCCGACAATTATGGTTTGCAGATCATTCATTAAAAAAATCTCCGTTTTCAGGGTTATATCGTCAGGGTTCCTTGAAGAACCTTGTATTTCGTTTATATGCGAGGTGCAGAAGGAAATTTACCGCAGGTACTCATCCCGGCTTCCCGTTCATCACCGGTGTTATTGATATCGGAGTCCAGCGCTTACCTCTGAGGATCAATTCTTGACTGTAACGAAGAAGATGAACGAAAGGCAGATTCTTCAAGGTGCCCTTGCAGGGCTGATGTGCACGGCTCCGTTGGTGGCGAGGTTCATCTCAAGATTGCCAGCCTCAATATATCTATAATTCTCTTCCTGTACAGCGGGGGGAGGACTCCCTCTTCAATATCTTGACACAAAGCGTTGCATGATTACCATTTCTGGTCGAAATCGACAAGTATGCGGGGAGGCCGGGAAGGCTTCCCTGTACCCCTGATTTATTGAAGAAAAGGAATAAAAAATCATGACAGAAAGCAAGACTCAAACCTTTGAATTCCAATCAGAAACACGCAAGCTGCTCGACATTGTTATCAACTCACTCTATACCGAGAAGGATGTCTTTGTTCGTGAGCTGATTTCCAACGCTGCCGATGCTCTTGAGAAGTTTCGTCATACCACCCTTACTGTTACTGACCCTTTTGACGGGGATCTTCCCCTTGAGATCACCGTTGAGGTGGACGACAAGGCCAACACCCTGACGATCTCCGATACCGGGGTCGGCATGACCCGCGAAGAACTTGAGAGTAACCTTGGTACCATTGCCCATTCCGGTTCCAACGCCTATCTGGAAGAGCTGATGGAAGCGGCGAAAAAGGATGTGAGTCTGATCGGACAGTTTGGTGTCGGCTTCTATTCCGTCTTTATGGCCGGGAAAAAAGTACGGGTGCTTTCTCGCAGCTGGGATGAGAGCGTCGGTAATGAGTGGGTTTCCGAGGGTGCCGGATCCTATACTATTACTGAGGTGGAAGGGCTGCATCGTGGGACGAAGATTATCATTGATCTCAAGGATGAGGCTAAAGATTATTCCCAGAAGTGGAAGATTGAAGCCGTTATCAAACAATACTCCGCCTTTGTTCCCTATCCGGTGAAACTTGATGGCGAGGTTGTCAACACCGTCCAGGCTCTGTGGACTAAAAGTCACAGCGAGATCACCGATGAGGAGTATAACGAATTTTACAAGTTTATCGCCAATGCTGGCAATGACCCGCTCATGCGCCTGCATTTCTCTGCCGATGCCCCCCTGGCGATCAACGCGCTGCTCTTTGTCCCGGAAGAGAATTTCGAGAGCATGGGCTTCGGGAAGATGGAGCCGGGTGTTAACCTCTATTGCCAGCGCATCCTCATTGATCAGCACAGTAAAAATATCCTGCCGGAATGGCTGCGTTTCCTTAAAGGGGTTGTAGACAGTGAAGATCTGCCGCTTAACATCTCCCGCCAGGCCCTCCAGGATAATGCCCTTGTCGCCAAACTGCGCAGGGTTATTACCAGACGCTTCCTCAAGTCTCTTGATGAACAGGCAACAAAAGATCCGGAAAAATATGCCAAATTCTGGGATGTCTTCGGAATTTTCATTAAAGAGGGTGCTACTTCCGACTTTGAATTTCAGAAGGAGCTGGGCAGGCTGCTGCGTTTTGAGTCGTCCAAATCCGAAGCAGGCAAGATGGTGTCGCTGACTGATTATGTGAACCGGATGCAGCCTGATCAAGAGGAAATCTATTTTATCAACGGATCAAGCCGGGCTGCAATTGAGGCTGGGCCGTACGTGGAACTGTTCAAGAAGAAAGACATTGAGATTATTTACACCCTTGAGCCCATTGACGACTTTGCGCTTAATCATCTCAGTGAGTTCGACGGTAAAAAACTCGTTTCTGCTGACAGGGCCGACCTTTCCCTCGATAAGAAAGAAGACGAGAAGAAGGATGAAGCAGAAAAGCCTGAGAACAAAGAGCTCGATGGTCTGCTGAAATGGATGCAGGAGTTGCTGAAAGATGCTGTCTCCGAGGTGACCATCTCTACACGGCTGGTAGATGCACCGGCGATGATTGTAAATCCCGACAGTTACATGACCTCTTCCATGGAACGTATCATGGCTGCCGGTCGTCGGGAGCATGGCCTGCCGGGGACGGAGGCGAGTAAGAAAAAAATGGAAATCAACGCCGATAATCCGCTGATCAAAAAACTCGCCGAACTGCAGGGCAGCGATGATGATTTTGCCCGGCAGATCACCTGGCAGATTTGCGATAATGCCATGATCCAGGCTGGACTGCAGATTGATCCGTTGAAGATGGTGGAGCGTAACTACAAGCTGCTCAACCGGGTAGTAAAATAAAAAAGTTGTTTTACAGTCCATCCGCGCTTCTGCCCCGCCTCCATTTCAATGGTGGCGGGGCTTTTTTGTGGCGGTAACACCGCGTGAGAGCGGCAGAAACAGTTGCAATTCTACGGCTCACAGTTTACTTTGTGGCGCAGAATCATCTCAATGGAGGAAACGTGTTGAAAAAATTTCTGATGTGTCTGTTACTCTGTTTTACCGCTGCAGCAGTAAGCAGCTGTTATAATACTCCTGTGCGTCACCTTACCTCTGATATCGGAATGGTGA
>JBFHIO010000034.1:0-10094 GCA_041596435.1 Desulforhopalus sp.
AGACGGGATTGAAATTTCGGCACATTTTCGCCGACTCAAAGGCAATATAATATTCATTGAATCAATTTATCGCAACTGTCGCAACACCATTTCACAACGCTGGCAGTCAAACTCCAGCGCCTTCTCTCCGGTCTGATCCGCGAGAATGAGCCGGCTGTCCTTAATTCCCCCGCTGCCTTTTTCATGGGGGCAGAGGCCGAGCTGATATTTCACACAATATTTTGTCTGCATCAGCGGCATGCCGTCCACCTGTTTCGCATCAAGTTCTCCGCCTACCTCCGCACCATGCCGCCGATAGAAGGCGACCGCACGACTGTTGCGAATATTGTCCAGCACTGAAACGGCAGGTGAAAGCCACGGCGTCCCGCTGCGGATCACTGCCGCCTCTTCCCGGGGATGCTCCTCCCGGCGCAGCTCTTCATGGGCGGCAACCGCCTTCCGGCGCAGGTCATTGAGCAGAGCGGCAGGAAGAAAGGGATTCCCCTCAAGCTCAACGGAGAGATTCTCCAGACGGAAAAAGCTGTCGCCGAGTCGCGCAAGCTGTTTCTTCGCCGACCGCTCCCCCTGCCCCGGCTGCTTTGCCAGTTCAAACTCCATCGTCAGAACACTCTCACTGCGTAAACCATCTTCATCAACCAGTTCCAGCAGCAACCCGTCCACATTCTGGCGCAGGCTCATGGAGAGTCCGATGGTCCGTGGAGTCTCACTGCGTTCCAGTTCCCGGTTGAACTGCACATCCCTGTTACGGAAAATCTCTGTACCGGGAGTAAACTTCACCTGCTCCTTGAGAGACACCCACTCCCTGTCCACCCGGTTGATGCGCATCCCCTGCAGATCACCATGGCGGTCAAAACAACAGAGCCCGTCACCGTTGGCCAGTACCACAGGATTCTCTAAACGAAAAGCGTTTCCACGCACCTCCGCAACCACCCCGAGGGCTTCACCGGTCGCCTTTGGAGTATGAATTTCAGCCGTACAATTACGCCTTTTTTCAATGTAGTAGTCTGTTCCACCACGGTGAAAGGACTTGTCGAGATTTGGCACAAAATCGAAAAGGCAGCGTCCGGAAGAGGCCACACTTCCTCCGCCCTGTTCGAGCAGAGCATCCAGCTCCCGCCGATAACTGGCAGTCACATTCTTCACATAGCTTTCATCCTTGAGTCGCCCCTCAATCTTAAAGGAAGAGATGCCCGCCCCCGCCAGCGCGGCAAGGCGGCCACTGAGATTCAGATCCTGCAGGCTGAGCAGATAACCATCCGCGAGCTGTTCCCCGTTCTCCCGTCGCAGGGTGTAGCGGTGGCGGCAGAACTGGGCACACTCCCCGCGGTTGGCGCTGCGTCCCTGCAGAACCTCACTGATATAGCACTGACCGCTGTAACTCACGCAGAGCGCTCCGTGGATAAAAAACTCCAGCGGCACAGTCGTCGCCGCGCGAATTCTGCCGATCTGCTGCCGATTCAATTCGCGGGCAAGAACGATCTGACGAAAACCAACCGCCTCAAGAAAGGCAGCCTTTTCCGGGGTACGGGTATCACACTGGGTAGAGGCATGCAGCGGGATGGGCGGAAGATCACACTCCAGCAGTCCCATATCCTGAACAATAAGGGCATCGGCACCGAGGTTCCAGAAATCATGGGCGAGGGCGGCTGCGCGCTCAAGCTCGTTTTCCTCAAACAGGGTATTGAGAGCGATATACACCCGGGCATGGAAGAGGTGGGCATGGCGTACCAGTCGTTCAAGCTCCGCCAGGGAATTGCCCGCCGCCGAGCGGGCACCAAAGGCGGGGCCACCGATATAGACAGCGTCGGCACCGTGGTTGATGGCCGCGATGCCGATTTCTGCGTTCTTCGCCGGAGCAAGCAGTTCCAGTTTTCTGACGTCGGCCTGCTTAGATTTCAAGACATTGTCCTCGACGGGGGATCACGGTGTTAAATCCCTCACTGTTCAAGTATTTGGCGAAAGCGGCGCTCTGTTCCTCCTCACCATGGACGATGGCGATACGCTTCACCTCAAGATGGGAATCTTTCAGCAGGCGCATCAGGTCGTTCCGGTCACCGTGCGCACTGAAGCCACGCAGGTTCCGGACATGGGCCCGCAGAGGATATTCTTTATTGTAGAAACGAACCGTCGGCGGCTCTCCCTTACGGCCGTTCTTTTCATAGGCGTCTCCCCTCTCCTGCAGCAGGCGGCCAAAGGTCCCCTGCCCCATATAACCGACAATAAGCACGGTATTACGCTCGTTGTGAATCTTGTGACGCAGATGATGCAGAACACGTCCGCCCTCACACATGCCAGAACCAGCGATGACAATATGGGGCCGCTCGTCACGGTTGAGTTCCATTGACTCCTGTACCGACTGGACAAACTTGAGCTGTGGGAATTCGAAGGGATTAATACCTTTTTCCAGGAAGAGATCGTGGGTCTCCTCATCATAGCTTTCCGGATGTTCGCCAAAAACGCGGGTGATTTTGGTCGCCAGCGGGCTGTCTACCCAGATCGGCATCGGCGGAAGCGCATCCTCCAGTACCAGCGCGTGAAGAAAGTAAATCAACTCCTGGGTACGCCCGTAGGAGAATGCAGGAATGATTACTGAACCGCCTCGCTCCCAGGTCTCCTGTATCACCTCTCTCAGCTTCTCCTTCATATCCCGCACCGGCTCATGGAAGCGATCACCATAGGTAGATTCAAGAATCATCAGGTCTATCTTGCGATGTTCAGGCGGGAAATCAAGGGTCGGATTATTGATGATCGGCTTGTTGAAACGGCCGACATCCCCACTGTAAAAGACATTTATCCGCTCACCGTCACGCACCCGGGAGAGCACGGTAAAGGCCGAACCAAGGATGTGACCGGCGGTGTAAAAGGTTGCCTCGATATCACGGCCCACGGTTATCGGTTCCTCGAAGGGAACACCAGAGAAATATGCCAGTGACTCTGTGGCATCCTGCGTGCTGTAGAGCGGCTGAATGATCTCCAGATGCTGCTCCTGAAGGAGATTCAGGATAACCTCATCGCGAACCTCATAGTCGTTTGATTTGAGGACGCTGCGAATCTCCTGAACCTGCGCCTGGGTGAGATCCCCCGCGCCACCACTCTTCACCTTGCCGAGAAAGTGTTTGGCATTCCGGTAGTTGAGAAAGGAGGCATCACCTTCCTGGATCTTGGCGGAGTCAAGCAGCAGATATTTACAGGCATCGGCCGTGGGACGCGTACAGTAGATCCGACCACCAAAGCCCCCCTCACGGGTCAGCAGCGGAAGACGTCCGGAATGGTCAATATGGGCATGGGAGAGAACTACGTTGGTAATGGTGTGCGGGTCGATGGGAAGCACCCTGTTCTTCATCTCCGTCTCCTTCCTTTTCCCCTGAAACATGCCGCAGTCGAGCAGGATATGATCCTCACCGCTGACCAGACAGTGACAGGAACCGGTGACTTCGCGTGCCGCGCCATAAAATGTAACATTCATACGTTTTCTCCTGGTTGAATCGACAGACGTTTCCTCTGTCTCAAATAGGGATGGTATGGCTGATTATCCAGCATCTCTTCAAGTGTACCGCACCCTGTCAGGGAAGCAAAGCTGAAGGTGAATAAAGGGGGCATCGAACAGGAACAAAATACAATATTTTTCAAGATACTTTCATAAATCATTCCCTGCTTTTTCCCCGCCCGCTGCCAGTCTGGGGGAAATGTGTTGACGCAATCCGGTGCAGGAGTTATGTTGCTCTCCGGTTATTATATAAAGATATATACATATAGACATTTTATGCAGATAAACACCTTCAGCAAGGCTCTCTCCGATCCTACCCGCGCCAGACTTCTCGCCATCCTGCTCGAACACGAGTTGAGCGTGGGCGAAGTTGTGCGGACAATCGGCATCTCCCAGCCACGGGTCTCACGTCATCTGAAAATCCTGCACGAAAGCGGCCTGCTCCACTCGCGCCGAGAGGGACTGTGGAACTTCTACCGCGTCAGCAATGAAGGCATACCCGGTGAGTACGTCAAAGCGATTTCCTTTCTCCTTGAAAGTAAAGAATTTGCCGCCGACCGGGAGGCTGTGCGTACAGTGCTGGCCGAACGCAGCCGCGAGGTCCGCACGTTCTTTGATGAGATTGCCGAAGACTGGGGCCGCCTGCAGCGGGAGATTTTCGGAGACTTTGACCTGAACCGCGAGGTCCTCGCCAACCTGTCTCACTGCACCTGTGGAGTCGACCTCGGCTGCGGCACCGGCGAACTGCTGGAGCGAATGGCCAGCTGTTGCGACAAGGTAATTGGAGTGGACAGCTCACCCGGTATGCTGCAACAGGCCGAAGGACGGCTCGGCGATCACGCCAGCCTGCGCATTGGGGCACTTGGACATCTGCCGCTGGCGGATGCGGAGGCGGATTTCGCCGCCATCTCCATGGTGCTGCACCACCTGTCCGCCCCGGAAAAGGCGGTGGCCGAAGCGATTCGGGTACTGCGCCCGGGCGGTCGCCTCGTAGTCGCCGATTTTGCCGCCCATAATAATGAGAGAATGCGGACGCTTTACGGCGACCGTCGCCTCGGTTTCACCAAAGAGCAGCTTGTTCACTGGCTGCAAACGACTGGAATGCAAATGGAAGGAATACGCTCCTTTCCTGTTAATAAAGGTCTGACCGTACTGGTCAGCACAGCACTTAAGGGCAACACGCCCGTAAATGGAGGAAAAAATGCTTCAAGTTGATCCCACCCTTAACAACAAAATTGCCGATATAAACCTCGCCGAGTGGGGCTCCATGGAAATGCAGCTCTCTGAACGGGAAGTTCCCGGCCTGATGTCTCTGATCGAAAGATACCGTGATGAAAAACCCCTCAAGGGTCTTAAAATTACTGGCAGTCTCCACATGACTATCCAGACCGCCATGCTCATTCAAACCCTCTACGAACTTGGTGCCGACATCCGCTGGGCATCCTGTAATATCTTTTCCACCCAGGATCACGCCGCGGCCGCTATTGTGAAAAAGGGCTACGCCAAAGTTTTCGCATGGAAAGGTGAAAAACTCGATGAGTACTGGTGGTGCACCGAGCAGGCACTGACCTGGCCCGACGGTTCCGGTCCTGACCTTATTGTTGATGACGGTGGCGACGCCACACTGCTCATCCATCAGGGCGTAAAGGTAGAAAAAGATCCCTCTCTTCTCGACAAGAAATATGATGTGAAAGAATTTCAGATCATCATGGACCGCCTGAAAGAGTCAGTGCAAAAAAATCCGCAAAAATGGCAGAAGATCGCCAAAAAAGTTCGCGGCGTCTCCGAAGAGACCACCACCGGCGTCCATCGTCTCTACCAGATGGCCAAAGACGGTGAACTGCTCTTCCCGGCATATAACGTCAACGACTCGGTCACCAAATCCAAGTTCGACAACCTCTACGGCTGCCGTGAATCCCTCGCAGACGGGATCAAACGCGCCACCGATATCATGCTCGCCGGAAAAGTTGTTATAATTGTCGGCTACGGCGACGTCGGCAAGGGCTGCGCCCAGTCCATGCGCGGCTTCGGCGCCCGGGTAATCGTCACCGAGATCGACCCCATCTGCGCTCTGCAGGCGGCCATGGAAGGCTATGAAGTTACCACTTTTGAGAAAGCGGCTCCCCAGGGAGATGTTTTCGTCACCTGCACCGGTAACTACCACGTCATCCGCGGCGAACATATGGAAGCCATGAAGGATGAGGCAATTATATGCAACATCGGCCACTTTGACAGTGAAATTGAGATGACCTATCTCGAAGAAACATCCGGGGCGAAACGAGTAGAGGTTAAACCACAGGTAGACAAGTGGACACTCCCCTCCGGCAAATCACTGATCGTGCTCGCAGAAGGACGCCTTGTCAATCTCGGCTGTGCCACCGGCCACGCCAGCTTTGTCATGAGTAACAGTTTCACCAACCAGGTACTGGCACAGCTCGACCTTGCCAAAAATGATTACGAACCGAAAGTTATGGTTCTGCCGAAATATCTTGATGAAGAGGTGGCTCGACTGCATCTCGGCCGTCTCGGCGTTGAGCTGGACGTACTCAGTCAAGAACAGGCGGACTATCTCGGGGTAAAAGTTGAAGGTCCGTATAAAGAAGATCTCTATCGCTATTAAGACCGCCTGAATATCCGCTTGAAGACAGAACGAAAAAGCCGTCCCGTTTCCGGGGCGGCTTTTTTTTGACTGTAACAAAGAAGACAGGGATTATTCGATGTTCCCTTTATTTTCTTCTCCCCCGAGGGCGTGGTAGAAACACCCCACGCAGAGTTCAGCACAGTGGAAGTTGTCCGCCGGCAGGGTCTCCAGAGCATCTGCCACGGCATCCGGAGTAATCTTCCATGCATCCTCCACACTCCGTCCTTCGGCAAGTCCCGCGAGAGCGTTGCAGCAGGCGTTGGTATTACGACAGCCCTTCACCTCAAACTGCACCCGCGCAATTTTCTCCCCGTCCAGTTTAAGATAAATCTTCACCGAATCGCCACAGTCGCCGGTCTGATCGGCAACGCAGTCGGCATCCTCCATCACCCCGTGACGCTCATAGTCATAGGCCGCAGCCAGAAAGGCGCGGGAGTGGTCATTCCAAAAGTTAAACTCTGTATTCTTTTCCGTCATCACTCTTCCTCCAGTCCTGCCGCCCCCCGCAGAGGGGGGGCAGCTTTCTACCTGAATTATGAAAAAATATTGTGAAATTCGCCCCTTCGTGCCACAATGAAAGTACTTTCAACGGGACGTAATTCATAAAAGCCGTAACCCAAAACCACCTTAATTCAACAAAAGGGAACCTTGAATAACCAGTCTTTCGCCCATCTCCTTCGTTACACTCAAAAATTTATCCTCGGATATGAACGAAATACAAGCTGTTTCAAGATACCCAAAAGTGTACAACACAACCCATGCTGGAACTTCTTCTCACACCTCACTTTTATCTCAGCCTCTTTTCCGTCACCCTGATCCAGATCGCCCTCGGTGCCGACAACCTGATCATCATTACCATCCTCGCCGGCAAACTGCCTCAGGCGCAGCGGGCAAAGGCAATCACCGCCGGGCTGCTGCTGGCGATGATCTTCCGTATTGTTTTGCTCTTTATGGTAAGCTGGATTCTCAAATACGCCACCAGTGTTTTCTTTGAGATAAGCTGGCATTTCGACAACCTTCTCACCGTTCACGGCGCCTTCAACGGCAAGTCGGTTGTGCTCTTCCTCGGCGGACTCATTCTCATCTGGAAAGGAGTGAAGGAGCTGCGCTACAAGGCCAAAGGTACAGACCACAGCGACGTCCCGTCCAACGTCAGTTTCTGGCAGGTACTGGCTATCATCGTCGGCATGAACGTTCTTTTCTCAGTGGACTCCATCCTCACCGTGGTCGGCATGACCGACATCTTCCTCGTTATGGCCGGCTCCGTTATCCTCTCAGTAATAGTCATGCTGCGCTTCGCCGCCACCATCTCCGACTACATGACGAAAAACCCGGATTTTGAGATCCTCGGCCTCTTTGTACTGCTGCTGATTGGCTTCGTCCTCTTTCTTGAGGGTGGTCATGTGGCCCATCTCACCTTTAACGACAGCGCCTTCCCCTACATTCCGCAATGGATCGTCATCTTCATTCTAATGCTGATGTTCAGCGTTGACCTCTATCAGAACTTTTTGGAGAAACGCCGCGGCAGGACGACAAAACCCGTACAGCTCAACCGACGGGAAACCGTGCTTCGGGTAAAGCAGGACTGATGGGGACCTTGAATAATCTTGTACTTCATTCATATTCAAGGCACAGAAGAAAATTTACCGCAGGCATATATTTGATATCTCGACGTCTCGTTCTTCGCTTTGTCGGAAGATAAATTTTTGACTGCAACGAAGATGATGGGCTAAAGAATGAGTATTCAAGGTTCCCTGATAAAAGAGAACCGCCCGGCCATCACGACCGGGCGGCTCAATATTTCACCAGCAAAACCGGCAGGCTGATGTTTACCCCTGCTCGGCCTTAATCTCTGCAAGCATTCTCGTTCCGCCAGAGCTCAGAACCTGCTCGCCAAGACGGGCTCCCAGAGCCGCCGCCTCCACGAGTTTTTCACCGCTCAACGCAATCGTCTCCTCCCGGTTGATCATCTCCGCACCATCAAGGCTCGACAGTCCCACCCGCAGCAGTAATTGCCCGTCGTTGAGAGTAGCGTAACCGAAGGCGGGAATGGAACAGCCACCCTCCAGCTTTTTGAGAAAAGCCCGCTCCGCCACCAGACAGATCTCGCTCTCCTCATTATTCACCGCTGCACGTATTGCCGCACGCTTTTGTGCATCGAGGGCCACTGCTGATTCCACGGCAATGCAGCCCTGGCCCACCGGAGGAATGAATTCAGCGGGATCAAACTGGTGCACAATCATCGACTCATAGCCCATACGCAAAACCCCCGCGTAGGCAAGAATCAGCGCGTCACAGTCTCCAGCATCCATCTTGCCGATACGGGTCTGCAGGTTGCCACGCATGTCCACCAGTTTAACATGGGGAAAATGGTGCCGTAGAAAGGCCCGACGACGTACTGAAGATGTGCCGATGACCAGTGGTTTTGTGCTGTCGTTGAGATCAACCTCTCCCCGGGAAAGGAGCACATCGGACACCTTTTCACGCTCGGTGAAGGCAATTAATTCAAAATTCTCCGGCAGTACCGACTGCAGGTCCTTGGCGGAGTGAACAGCAATATCCACTTCCCCGGAGGCAAGCTGCTGTTCAAGCTCCTCGGTGAAGACTCCCTTACTGCCGATTTTGGCAATAGAGGTATCGAGCACCTTGTCGCCAAGAGTCTCCATGGAGAGGATCTCACTCTCCAGTCCGGCCTTCTTCAACATCGCGGCAACGCTCTCTGTCTGCCACATGGCAAGTTTGCTTTTACGAGTACTGATGGTTATCATAGATAAGTAATTCCGTGGTTAATTTTGGGATGCTACGGGCGGGTGAATCCCGTCGCAGACAACAAGCTCAAGACAATCTACGGAGATGCAATTTATCACAAAGAGGCCCTGAAGAACAGCGGATTTACAGGAAGCCGCCCAATCCGGGGCTTGTAAACCTCTATTCTAAAAGGTCAAAGAATGAGACTCCTGCTCTACAACATCCGTTACGGCACCGGACACGGCAGCAGGTACCACCTTCCCCTTCCCTTCGCCGGTTTCTTCAAGCATACGGGCAACAACGTTGAGAAGATTATCAAATTCACCCAGGACATCAACCCGGATATTGCCGCGCTGGTTGAGGTGGATACAGGTTCCTACCGATCCAACCACAGTTGTCAGGCGGAAACCATTGCCGACCGCCTCGGTTATTACTACATTGCCGAGAATAAATACGACGACAACTCCCTGATCCAGCATGTACCGGTCATGAATCTGCAGGCCAATGCCCTGCTCAGTCGGACCCCACTCTCCAACATACAGTATCACTATTTCGAGCAGGGGAGCAAGCGACTGGTCATCCAGGTAGATGTTGAGGATGTGAGTATTTTCATCGTCCATCTCAGTCTCAAGTTCAACCACCGTCAATTTCAGCTTGAGCAGCTGCGCCAGCTGATCGAAAAAAGCCAGAAAGAGATTATCATCGCCGGCGACTTCAACACCTTCCAGGGAAACCGCGAACTGGATCTTTTCCTCGCCGCCTCCGGCCTGCGAAGTGCCAACAGCAAGAACCTCTCCTCCTGGCCCAGCCACTCCCCCCACCGCCAGCTCGACTTCATTCTCTACAGTGCGGGGCTGCACATTGACAACTTCTTCATCCCCGATATAACCCTCTCCGACCACGCGCCACTGGTCTGTGACTTCTCCTGCGTCATGGAAGTAAACCACCCCTGAGCCACACTTCAGCCATGCAGCACAATCTCAAACACCGTTCCTTTCTTCAGCTCGCTCTGCACGGTGATAGTGCCGCCGTGGGCCTCTACCACCGCCTTCACATAGCTCAAACCGAGTCCGAGCCCCTTCTCAGTGCGGCTGCGGTCTCCGCGATAGAGTCGCTCAAAGATCCGCCCCTGCTCACTCTCAGAAATCCCCATTCCGTCATCAATAAAACGCACCCGCACACCGTCTTCCACCCGCCCCTCAATACGCACGAAGCCGC